>DASVAM010000662.1:0-11205 GCA_036376375.1 Chitinophagaceae bacterium | reverse complement strand
TCCGGCGCCAGTTTTAATGTAAGTGTCGAGGCAAAAACGGTAGACACCGATATGCAAGGAAGAGATAATCACTTGAGAAAAGCCGAATATTTCGATGTCGAAAAATATCCAAAGATCAGTTTTAAGTCCACAAAAGTCACTGCCACAAATAAGGATGGTTATCTCTACATGTTTGGAACCATAACAATAAAAAATGTGTCAAAGGAAATCAGTTTTCCTTTTACGCAAATAAATAAGGATGGCGGTATTCTATTTGAAGGAGAGTTTAAATTGAACCGCCTTGATTTTGGCGTAGGGGGTTCAAGTTTCTCAATGGCTGATGAGCTTAATGTTGAACTTTCAGTCTTTGCAAGGAAAAATTAGGATCCTCATTTACTTAGCGTCTCATTTCTCATTTATTTATCTTACCTGTTAGTTTGTACATTCGCAAGGTGCGATTAGCAAAGATTTTTTTTATCGGCATGCTTATTAGTTTCCTCGGCTCCTTGCCGTTGGGAACATTGAATGTTGCTGCCATGCAAATTAGCATAAGTGATGGTGTAATGAATGCATTGCAATTTTCTTTTGGATCGCTGCTGGCCGAAATGATCTATGTACGTTTGTCGTTAGTGGCAATGGATTGGGTCCGCAAAAGACAGGTTTTTTTTAAAATGCTTGAATGGATAACACTGGCAATTGTATTGATACTTGCGGCATCCAGTTTTTACGCTGCCATGAGTCCGTCAGGGAAGGAAAATGTCGTGCTGAGCAGTTCGCTTCCCAAGATATTACTTGGCTTTGTAATGAGTGCGGTAAGTCCTGCTCAAATTCCTTTTTGGTTTGGATGGAGTACGGTCCTGTTGACAAAAAAAATTCTATTGCCGGTAAACAAGCATTACAATTTCTATATTATCGGTATAGGATCAGGAACCCTGATTGGCAATTGTGTTTTTATATTTGGCGGCCGTATCGTTGCCGGTAAACTGCAAAACAGTGAACATATCATCAATTGGGTGATTGGCGGTATTTTCGTCATTACGGCCATTATTCAAATTTGGAAAATGACCAAAAAGAAAAGTACCGCTCACCAGCTGGAACATCCGGAAGTGGTCACGCGGGGCCTGGAACAAAATATTGAAGATCTAACTAGAGAGAAAGACTTAAAAGTCTAGCATTTTGCAATGAATAAATTTTTTGACAAATTGTTTAATTGGGAAAGGTGGTCGTTTGATGCTATTTATGCTCCCGTTAGTTTTGTGTGGTTATATTATGCCATTAAAGCAAGGGCCTTTTGGTTCTTCACACCGGTAAATCCTTCCCTGAACTTCGCAGGTTTTGAAGGTACCAGCAAAGCTGAAATGTACAAACAGATGCCCTCATGGTGTTTGCCTGCCACTTTATTTATTGATAATACAACCCATTTTGATAAAGTAAAGGAACGTATAGCTTCTGCCGGTTTAAATTTCCCGATCGTGGCAAAGCCAGATACCGGTATGGGTGGCGTATTGTTCCGGGTATTAAAAAGTGAAAGTAGTTTGCAAGAATACCATGAAGCAATTGGTGAAAATTATATTATACAAACTTTTGTTCAATTGCCGGCTGAGTTCAGCGTTTTTCATATCCGGTATCCGGGAGAAACAAAAGGAACCGTGACCGGTCTGGTCGCCAAGAATTTTTTACAGGTGAAAGGCGATGGAAAAAAAACATTATCGGAATTGGTCTCCGTTCACCCGGTGGCGAAGTTTAAAATCGAAGACCTGAAACGAAAACATGCTGAGAAATGGAATAATGTTCCCGCTGCCAATGAAGATTACATATTGAGTTATGCAGGGAATCACAGGGTTGGTGCCAGGTTTATTAATATGCATGACAAAATAGACCAGCAGCTTTGTGATGTATTTGACAAAATAAGTAATGAGGTCGGCCAGTTCTACTTTGGGCGATATGATCTGAAGTGCACTTCACTGGAAGATCTGAAAAACGGTAAGAACATCCAGGTGCTTGAATTCAATGGCGCCGGAGCAGTAGCGATCCATATTTTTGATTGCAATATGAGTTACTGGCGGGCGCTGAAGGAGATCGTAAAACACTGGGATCATTTATACCGGATAGGTAAAATAAATAATAAACGGGGGATCAGGTATTGGACGTTAAGAGAAGGTTTTGCATTTTTAAAAAATTGTAAAAAAAATTATAAGCGTTTGAATGCTCTCGATGCATCACTTCCATAAGGCATTACTCTTCTAAAATTTTATGCTTCAACTGGTAAAAGTATCAATACTTGGGCTCATCATCAGTTTTCTTGGTCAATTACCACTCGGAAATATGAACCTGACCGCAACCCAGTTAAGTGTGCAGGAGAATTATCGCAACGCATGGAAATATGGTTTAGGAATTGTGTTAATTGAAATTCTTTACCTGCGGCTTGCATTAACGGGAATGGATTGGGTTGTCGAACACAAGGTATTATTCACGATCATGGGTTGGATCACCGTTATTGTATTTGTTGGATTAGGGATTTTAGCATTTGTTATGGCAAGAAAGCAGACCGGTGAAAAGAAAGGATTGTTATTGAACAACAGTATGAATCGTTTTTTACTGGGAATCGTTGTAAGCGGCTTAAACCCCGCGCAAATTCCTTTTTGGTTTTTATGGAGCACCCAATTGCTGAATAGTAAGGTATTGTTACCGACCACTGAACAGTTCAACGTATTTACAGCAGGAGCCGGGCTTGGCTCTTTAGCAGGTCTTGCCGTGTATATTCATGGAGGTAAATGGATAATCACGCGGCTTAAAACAAGTAATAAAGGGTTGAATATTTTTATGGGAATTGTGTTTATAGTTGCTGGTCTTTTCCAGCTGTACAATATGCTTTTTAAAAAGAATATCTAAACTTGCACTAAAAACCACACCATGGCTATTAAAGATTCATTTATTGGAGAATTAAAACACGAATCGTCCCTGACAAAAAAAATGCTTGAAAGAGTTCCGCTTGATAAAAAAGACTGGAAGCCTCATGAGAAATCAATGAGCCTGGGAAGACTGGCTACCCATGTCGCCGAGAACACCCATTGGGTTTCCGACATACATCATATCGACGATTTTGATTTTTTGAAGGACTATAGCTTTAAACCAGCGACCGCTAAAACGACTGAGGAACTATTAAGAATCTTTCAAACGAACCTTGACAAGGCAATAGCTGATCTTTCGGATATGAGTGATGATGATTTCTCAAAAAACTGGACGGTAAGAAGAGGTGAGACGGTCATGTTCAGCACACCAAAAAAGATTGCCATTCGCGGTTGGGCATTCAATCATGTGATCCATCATCGGGGTCAATTATCGGTTTATTTGCGTTTACTCGACGTGGCGGTTCCCGGTATGTATGGGCCAAGTGCGGATGAAAAGATGTAAATTCCTTCACTAAATATCTTTAATGACATCTTCCCCCCACCTGAAACAATCACTGGGAATGAGCCTGGTGGTTGTAATTGTTATTGCCAATGTGATCGGTTCCGGGGTGTATAAGAAAGTGGCGCCTATGGCGGCCGAATTACATTCGCCCGGTTGGGTATTGATAGCATGGATACTCGGTGGCATTATCAGTTTATTCGGCGCATTATGCAATGCAGAAGTAGCAGGATTACTGGCTGATACGGGCGGTGAATATTCTTATTATCAAAAAATTTATAATAAAAAGACCGCTTATATTTTTGGATGGTCAATGTTTGCAGTAATACAAACTGCCGCTATTTCATCATTAGCATATATCTTTTCACAGTCAGTAAACAGCATTCAACATTTACCGCCTGTTCTCGAATCGTTGACAGATGTAAACCTGTTTGGAGTTTTTTACCCCTTCAGGGACTTTAATGTTAAGCTCCTTGCGATCATTTCAATTCTTATCCTTACATGGATCAATAGCAAAGGCCTGAAAGGTGGGGCCAGGCTTAGTTTGTTTCTGCTGGCCCTTGTTATAATAGGAATTTTGATCATCATAATTTTTGGATTAAGCAGTTCTCACTCAAACTTGTCAGGTGTGTTTAGCACTGCATCATCAACCCGACAACCGGTAACCTTTTCAGCGATTTTTGTTTCAATGCTTGCCGCATTTTGGGCCTACCAGGGATGGGCCTCCATCGGATTTATCGGGGGTGAAGTAAAGAATGCCAAAAAGAATATTCCATTGGGACTTGCTATCGGGATGTTTATTATAATCGGCCTTTATCTTCTTACTAACGCGACTTACCTGTCAGTACTTTCTATTCCTGAACTGGAATCAATTTACAAAAGCCAGAATAGTATAGCGGGGGTGGAAGCTGTAAAAGTATTTTGGGGAGACAATGGCGGTTTGTTTATTGCTGTATTGATCGCAACAACAACGCTGGGTTGTAATCATGCTACCATCTATTCAAGTTGTCGCACATTTTATGCAATGGCAAAAGAAGGTTTGTTCTTTAAAAAAGGAGCGACGTTGAATAAAGCAAGTGTACCGGGAGGCGCCATGTGGATACAAGGCATTTGGGCAAGTATACTTGTGTTATCAGGAAGTTTTGATGAATTGACCGACATGGTAATATTCTCTATTTTTATTTTTTATGGGTTGACAACGATCGGTGTTTTCATTCTTCGCAAAAGAATGCCGGATGCGCCGAGACCTTATAAAGTATGGGGCTACCCGATAGTCCCTATCGTTGTTATTCTGTTTTGTGCTGCTTTATTCTTCAATACAATTATTGAAAGACCACGAGAAGCTGGAATTGGCATGGCATTAATGCTGAGCGGTATTCCGTTTTGGTTTTGGTTTAATAGAAAAAAGAAAAATGACAATCAGAATCTGTAACCAGCAGAAAGGCCGGGAATGATCCGGCCTCCCTGGTCCTGGTCTCTTGTATTATATTCCTTGGTTATTTTTATTTGATAGCCATAACCAATTGAAGGGGTCGTGAAAAAATGATCGCCGAAAACAAAATGATAGCCTGCTTCGCCAATTGGAGTGAACATCAGGCTCCCGAGGTTAGTTTTGCCGTCAAAATTTTCGAATGCAAATAGTACTCTCAAACCAATAAATGGGTTACTGCCACTAGTGCTGTTTCCAAATGCATTTCTGAATCCCGCCCACATACCATAGCCTCTGAATCCGCCATAAGCATCCCGCGAGGAAAAATGATAGGTGATGCCCACACTGAAGCTCGTTTTATCATTGAAATTCTCGTATCGAAGCCCGGCAATATTACTTTTGTATCCTTTACCGATCGGCATCATGTATTCGCCGCCTAATTCCCAGGGGTTTTGTGCTGCAGAGGTTACGGTTAAGGCTGAGATCAGGAGGTACAAGAACAGGTTTTTCATGATTGTAAAACGGTCCTGTCGTCAAATTATTTTCTTTTTACTGGTTAATGTGCACTAATGGTTTCAACCTCCGGGATACCCGACAAATGCAACTCAATATGTTTATGATGCGCTTTTGTTTTAAACTCGTTGATGACCTCCACTACATCATAATCGATATAAACGCTGTGCTCCCCCTCAATATGAACCACTGAAAAATCAGGGATCTTTTCAAGTTCATCTTTGATCCTTTTTTTATTGATAAAGCTGACATTGATCGCAAGGTTAAAATAATAATGCCTGATATGTCCTTCTGTTATTGTTTCAAGCGTATAACCGGCTTTATATGTATTCTTAAAAATAAAATAACAGGAGTAAGCTATGCCGATCCCAACACCCACCAGCAGATCTGTAAATAGCATGGCAAAAATAGTGACGATAAACGGCAGGAACTGTTCTCTTCCCAATTTATAAACTGCAACGATCATACGTGGCTTTGCAAGATTATAACCAGTTCTGATCAGGATTACTGCCAATACACAGTACGGGATCATATTTAACATCCATGCAGCGAAAAACACGAGTACAAGCAGCCAGATACCATGAAAAATGGCAGAGAGCTTTGTTCTTGCATCAGCTTCGGCATTGGCAGAACTTCTAACAATAACAGCCGTGATTGGCAATCCGCCAAGGATCCCGCTAAAGAAGTTTCCTGTTCCCTGCGCAACCAATTCACGGTTTTGAGGGGTAATTCGGTTATACAGATCAATTTTATCAATTGCCTCAACGCTCAGCAAAGTTTCGAGTGTAGCCACCACGCAAATAATAACTGCATTCTTTATAATATCTGTATTGCTGAAAATAGAACGATAGTCAGGAAGTTTTATATCGGAAAATAAATTCGAAGGTAAATTGACGTATTGCTGTGGCTTTAATGCCAAAGAGGGAATGAATTGCTGAAATAAAAAAGCAAGCAGGGTTCCGAAAATAACAACAAGAAAAGAGGTAGGTATAAAAGGAACTTTCTTTGCTAATGTTCTTTTCCAAAGGATCAGCAAAGCAAGCGAGGCAATAGCTATCACGATCGCCCCTTTTGATGTATGTTGGTAGATATTCCGTACATGGCTAAAAGCATTCTTGAATGTGATGATGTTGAACAACTCCTTTGTCCAGAAAGAAGCTTCATCATAACCCAATAATAACGGAATTTGTTTTGCAATAAGTATAATGCCAATCGCTGCCAGCATTCCTTTAATCACTGCTGAAGGAATAAAGTGTGTAAAACCACCAAGTTTAAAAACTCCTAATAATAACTGAATAACACCAGCGACAGCAACCGAAAGAAAAAACACCTGGAGGCTGCCAAGCTCCGCGATAGCACCGGCAGAAATTGCCGTGAGACCAGCAGCCGGCCCGCTCACGCTCAAATGTGATTTGCTGATAAGCCCCACCACAATACCACCAATAATACCTGAGATAAGTCCCGAATACAAAGGAGCACCGGAGGCTAAAGAAATACCAAGACAAAGCGGCAGGGCAACAAAAAAGACAGTGATACTGGCTTTAAAATCATGTTTGAGGAATGCTAAAAAATAAAATCGTGCACGCCGATTGATAAGTTCCATTGCTTGCGATTATGTTCAAAGAGTTGCGGGCTGCAATGTAAATATTTTACCAGACATTAAACATGATTTTACATAGTAGAACCTAAGATCAACAGAATTTCTTAAAATATAAGAGAGCCCGATATTTATCCGGGTTTCGCTTTGCTCAACGACCAATGCTATGAGAAAAGTACATTGAATGGAGTCTGCCTACGGGACAGGCGGGCGTCGCAGGGCAGCTAAATAGTAAGACAACAGCTGGCAGCAAAAAATGTCAAGTCGCTTACTTCAAATATTTATCAAACCAATCTACGAATTGATTGAATTCAGGTTGCATATCATCAGGATTATGGCGTCCGCCTTTTTTAATGACGAATTTACTTTCAACGCCTGCTTGCTTAAGCTTTGCTATAAAGGTTTGCGATTGTTGTACAGGCACCGTCATATCCGCATCGCCGTGAATAATGAATATCGGCGGATCATCGGATGAAACAGCATAGATGGGAGAGATCTCTTTGCCAATTTTATTTCTTGCTGCTGTATCGGTAACCGGATCGTAAGTGAAAGTCGTGTTGTTCCAAACCCTGAAATCGAAAGCACCATATACCCTTAACTGGCTTTGTATAGCCCTTTGATTGATGGTGGCAGCGCCGGCAAATCCCCAGTTAAAAAAATCAGTTGGAGGAAACAAAACAGCTACTGCCTGAACGCTGGAAGAAACTCTGTCAACAGGATCATTGGCATCGGCATTTTTAGTTTCATCAGCTGTTGCAATCACCAGCGAAAGATGTCCACCGGCCGAAGCTCCTTCAATTCCTATCTGATCAGGATCGATGCCCAGTTGTTTTGCATTGTACCGGATATATCGTACCGCTCTTCTCAGATCTTCGACCTGGTCGGGAATGGCATATCGTGGCTGCGAGCCAAGTACAACCATAAATACATTGTACCCTTTGCCAAGGTATCCTTTCTTGTAGTAAACGCCTCTTTCAATCATTGAAAAACTGGAGAACCAGCTGCCTGCCATTACACTGATAATCGCTTTACCATTTGATTTTACTTTTGGTTTTAGCTGTGTCATCAATAATCCCATACCATCTTTTCTACCGTAAACAATTTCTTCCTGCGGGTAGGTGTTGCTTTCCGCTTGTTTTTGAACAGCAGCAAGTATTAGCTCCCAGCGGTTGTCTGATCGCAATGGCGCAAGTTCTTTGGCATTCTCAATATTTTTATAATCGCTGGTTGTAAGCCTTTCATTCTTTGAAAGACTTTCAAGAACATCAAATGCATTATCCGGTGAATTGGCCATTGTCCATGAAGCAGCTGCAGCGATATACCTGTTGAAACCCGACATCGGTCCCTGGGCTTTTATTCCCTGGTGATAAGCTATCGCGGCGTTTTTAAAATCCTTTTGCGCATACAGCGAATCCGCTTTTCTATAGAGTTGGTTTGGATTCTGCGCAATTGAATAAAAGGTCGTCAAGAGACAGAAACTGATGGAGATTATTTGCTTCATAAGTTTATTTAACATCAAACATCATACCTCCTGTGTCCATTTATCTCTCTCGTCCGGCGAAAATTTCCAGGGAGCAAAATTATTCTCAATATTACTGAACATCGCATTCCATTCCTGGGGTGCATTACTTTCTTCCATTACCAATGAACGACGAAGTTCGAGAATGATCTCAAGGGGAGAGATAGAAACAGGACATTCTTCCACACATGCATTACAAGTGGTACAGGCACGAAGTTCCTCAACAGTTATATAATCATGCAACAATTTCCGATCATCATCTTTATATACTTTATTTACATTGATATTTCTTCCAACCTCTTCAAGTCTATCCCTCGTGTCCATCATTATTTTTCGTGGAGATAAAGCTTTGCCCGTTTGTGTAGCGGGGCAAGCGGCGGAGCAACGTCCACATTCGGTACAGCTATAAGCATCCATCAAATTTCTCCAGCTAAGATCGAAAACGTCTTTGGCACCAAAATTTGCGGGTGGCGCAGCATCAGTTGGTGCAAGCTCGGGTTGCATCGCATATAAGACTTCTTTCTGCACTGCTGGCATATTTTTCATTTCACCTTTGGGCTCCAATCTTGCATAATATGCGTTCGGAAAAGCAAGGACAATATGCAGGTGCTTTGAATAGGGCAGGTAATTTAAAAAAGCAAAAATGCCAATAATATGCAGCCACCAGGCTGAACGTTCTATACTAACTAAGGTTGAGGTTGAGATTGAGGTTAAGGAAGAAGAAAAGAGCCCGCTAATGATAAAATCTCCTGTATCGGTATAATGTTCGTGACCTTGTAATTGCAATGCTCTGTCGCTTGTATTCAAGGAAAGAAATAAAAGCATCAGGACAATTTCCGTTATCAATATGTAATTGGCATCACTTCTTGGCCAACCATCAAGGTCTTTGCTGATAAATCTTTTTAGCCTGATGATATTTCTGCGAATAAGAAATATGGCACAGGCAAGAATTACCAACACGGCTAATATCTCAAATGAATTGATGAGAAAAGTATAAAAGGCACCCATTGGTGCAGCAAACAAACGATGCGTGCCGAAAATACCATCCAGCACTATTTCCAGTACTTCGATATTGATGATGATAAAACCGGCATAAACAAGAAAATGGAGGGTCGCCACCAATGGATTCCTAAACATTTTCTTTTGTCCAAATGCCAATAGCAATACATTCTTCCATCGCTGTGCTTTATTATCGCTGAAACCTGCCTGTCCGTCCCGCAGGTCCTCATCACGACCGAGCCTGATATTACGGCTTATCTGTTTTACTTTTTTTGTAAAAAGCCAAATCGCAACGATAGAAACAAGGACAAATAAGATCTGCTGAACGATTTGCATGATCAATCAATTACATTTGCTAAATTAAGCGTTTAAGGTTTAATGGTTTAAAGGTTCAATGGTTTATTTATGAAAGATCAGAAAAAATATATACTGTCAAAAGAGGTTGTTGAGAAAAAATTACGCCGCATGGCTTTTGAGATCTTAGAAAATAACATTGATGAAAAAGAGATCATTCTTGCAGGTATAAGAGAAAGTGGGAGTGTAGTGGCCAAAGTGATCCGCCAGATGCTGGGCGAGATATCTTCCATTAAAACGGAACTGATAACTATAACGCTTGATAAAAAAACACCATCCGATGTTACGTTGAGTAAGTCAATTGACTTTAACGAAAAGGTGATCATCTTAATTGATGACGTGAGTAATAGTGGTAAAACATTGCTTTATGCATTGAAACCCTTTGTTGAATTTCAACCGAAGAAAATTCAAACATTGGTATTGGTTGAGAGAACACATACGAGTTTCCCCGTACGACCAGATTATGTGGGCTTATCTATCGCAACAACTTTGCTGGAACATATTTTCGTTGAGGTTAAGGGCGAAGAAGTAACAGGAGCGTACCTAAAATGAACCGTGATTTGCAGGATTTAAAAGGATTATGAGGAAACTTTGAATACTCATTGTCTATGGTGAGTTGTCCGATTATCCGTCTAATCCTGTTTCTAAAATCCTGTTAATCGTGGTTCAAAAATGTATCGCATGCACTTTAAACTTCCCATTGGAAAATTCAAGACTTGGTGTTGGAAATTTGAATATATCAAGAACGTCAAGCAACAGTTTCACGCCTTTTTTATTGGTTTTTATTTTACCAAAATTGACATCGGGGGCAAGAAACCACTGCCGGTACCTTTCTATATCAGTTCTGTCGACCGGTTGGCCCGTATCTTCATCGATCCAGGTGTTATTAAATCCGCCGAACATTCCATCGGCACCGTAACCAATTGCCACATTCAGCCATTTGGGAATGTTTGATCGTGGGAAAAATGATCTCAGGTTGGCGCTTAGCCAATAGGTTTGTCCATTATAATCTTTCAGCATTCTTTCGAGATGGCTGCTTCCAAACAAATCATCCGACCTTTCATTAAGCATTGGGTCAGAATAACTCTTATAATGAAATGAGAATTTAAATTGAATACGTTGTTCTTCCCATCCAAGCTGCTGGCTGATGAATAATCCTGACCCCAGGATATTCGCTGCCATATCACTCCAGCTCCAGCCCCATTTGGGAGAATGGGCATCGAGAAATTCAATGACGGTGAGGTAAACGGTACCGCTTAAGCCGCCGATCCAGGTTGCTGCCTTATTGGAAAGCCCGGCCCATTTCCACATCGCTGCCGATGCCCGGCCAGTATTGTATGCGGCCCATGCATGCCCAACCTTGTCCATCTGAAGCCATTCTTTGCTGTCGTCAAAAGTGTGAAA
>DASVAM010000661.1:0-5211 GCA_036376375.1 Chitinophagaceae bacterium | reverse complement strand
GGTGTGTTCATGGGCGATTATTCCAAGACATCCATTAATACATCTATTAACACCGGGACTGTTATGGGCGTTTGCTGTAACGTTTTTGAAACAGGTCTTACCCCAAAATACGTTCCCAATTTTTCGTGGGGTTGTGATGGCGTGCGGAGATATGAACTGCCAAAGGCTTTTGCTGATATTGACAACTGGAAAAAATTAAAAGGGCAGGCGATTACGGAGAATGAAAAAACGATTCTTACCTATATCTTTAAAAACTACTAAACCCAAATCATGCGTACACAAATTGCCGCGGCAAACTGGAAGATGAATTTGACTTTTCAGCAGGGAGAAAAACTTTTGGACGATATCCTGGCGGCGGAAATTAAACTGAACGACCACCAGAAAACAATTTTTGCTGTTCCTTTTCCTTATTTAACAATGACAAGGAGTGAAGTAGCCGATGAAAAGAACTATTATGCCGCCGCTCAAAACTGCTACCATAAAAAATCCGGTGCATACACAGGCGAAGTATCAGCGGAAATGCTTCATTCGTTACAGATCAACTATTGCGTAGTGGGTCATAGTGAAAGGAGAGAATACTTTTCTGAATCAAATGCAGTGCTTGCAGACAAAGTAAATCTTTGCCTTGAAAATTTCATTGTTCCGATTTTTTGCTGCGGAGAGGCCCTGGCAGTTCGTGAAGCGGGAACTCAAAATGACTTTGTAGCACAACAATTAAGGGAATCTTTGTTTCATTTACCTGTGGACCAGATAAAAGGCATCGTGATCGCTTATGAGCCGATCTGGGCGATCGGCACAGGAAAAACCGCCACAACGGCACAGGCACAAGAAATGCATGCGCATCTGCGTTCTATCATCGCGGGCCAGTATGGTGAGGCGGCGGCAAACGTAGTTCCCATTCTTTATGGAGGTAGCGTCAAAGCAAATAATTCAAAGGAGTTATTTAGTTGCCCGGATGTAGATGGGGGATTGGTCGGTGGAGCTTCGCTTGTTGCAGCTGATTTTATCGAGATCATCCGTTCATTGAAATAAACATATATTCCAACTCAATATTATATTGTCATCAGCCGAAAGAAACAGCTGCTGCTTAGCATCCTGAATGTACGGGTAATTGTAAATAACAAGGAGATTTACCCGCTACAAAACGAAGACCCGGTCATTATTGAAGTGCACGATAACCGCTCCAGGATCGTCGTCACCGATGGATTTCATTACACAAAACCGCTTGACCTGACTTATAAACAACCCAGCTATTATCACTTCAAGGTAGTATGTGCAATCGACGATCTTCAATTGGTGGGAAATGTCTTTGTCTTAATTGTATTTTACCTGCTGGGTTTCTATACCGGAAGCTTTGCGCTTAAACTACTCAGCTTTCTGCCAATTTTTTATTTATTGTTTGCCTATTATATAGATAGAAAATCATTTATTCAAATAAAGCAGGATAAACTATTGCGCAGCGATCAAAGGAGCAAGTAATTCAGTTCTTTCATGGTGGGCAAACAAAACATTTATTGTCTGAAGATCTTCTGCATGATCTAATCGTTTAAGACAAACTTTTTCAAGAATTAAAAATGCAACAAACCCACGTTGCTTTCAAAAATTCATAAATAACGGATAGCGAATTTCGCTGACAAGAAAGAACGAGTGAAAGTGGTGGCGCTTGATAACTGGTTCAAAACATCCGGGTTAGTAACCAAACCAAAAGAGCTGCTGCTGAATATGCTCAGTTGGACTTAATACCATAAAAAATTTATGATGAAGTTTTTTCCCCGGATGTTTTGTTGGCGAAACTCAATGACCCGGCGACTTTAAGAAAATATTTTTAATCCTCTGTGAGGAAAAGAAAAATTCCGGGTATAAACATCCAATAATTTATAAAACATAGCAGCCCTAACTCTTATTTTGAATAAAATTATATTTTATTTGCAGAAACTAAGATCGTGCAGCTATTACTAAGAGGATTTATTTTCAGAGTAATTTTTACGGGCATCAGTTTTTTGATCAGCCTGGTAATAGCGAAGCTTGCCGGCGCAAGCGAATTCGGAACGCTTTCACTGATCATAGTAAACGCCGCCTTTGCTCACATAATTACCGGGCTCGGCACCGATGCAGCAATTGTCTGGCACGGGGTAGCTGGAAAGAATTACAGCCGTGATAAAATTTTTTCATTTACCATTATAACGGCAGCGATCCAGCTTTTATTTTTTTACATTATTGCACTTCTCGGTTACATTTTTTTGGGTCATACGCTTCTTGGCGTCAGCTTTGATCTCAGGATTTTTTTCGCAGAAATTGTTTATTTCACCGGGTTAGTGCTGATGGATAAATTTCTTTCTCTTTATTATTCCCAACACGAGGCAAAACTTTGTAACAAGATACTTTCGATCGTTTCAGGGATTTTGCTGATTATTTTATTGGTCATTTGGGGGATGGAACCCCTATTAATAATTGAATTTCCCATCTGGATCTACAGCCTCTTCTTTTTTATTCCTGCCTTTATTTTAGCGTTCTATTTTATAGTGAAATATAACCCCGTATTTAGAAACATTTCACAGGAAGAAATGAGATCATTCTCTTCTTTTTCCTTTATCGTTTTGATCACAAATATCATTCAATTCATCGCATTTCGTGCTGACTATTGGCTGATTAGTATTTATTACGATCACGAAGCAGTCGGCGTATATGCGCAGGCTTCAAAATTTGCGCAGCTATTATGGATCATCCCCGGTGTGTTTGCGGGATTAATTGTTCCTGCGTTAAAAAACGAAAATGAAAAATTATCCAATGCCAAATTTCTTTCACTCTGCAGGCTCTTATTTTATATCCATATTGGATTAGCGATCGTAATGATCATCGTTGCGCTGCTCATCTATTATTTTTTTCTGCCTCCAATTTATCTTGATGGTTTTCTTTCTTTATTGATCATGACACCAGGTTATCTGGTCTTTACTATTACTACCATACTCGCTGCCTATTTTTCTGCCAACAGGCTGCTAAAAGTAAATCTAAGAGGATCTGTGATCTGCTGTCTGCTGATGGTTTTGTTAGACATCTTGTTAATACCATCATTCGGTTATACAGGGGCGGCTATTGCCAATTTGATCTCTTATTCAATAGCAACAGCCTATTTTATTTTCAGTTCGTTGTCCGTTACTAATTCAAGTATCAGGGATTTTTTTGCAATAAAAAAATCTGATTTTGATCTATTTTCAGGCAAGATTTTGATCACGGATAATGCCGCTTCATGAAGCAAATTCTTTATTTACCAAGTTGGTTCCCCAACCGCAGGGATCCCTATCCGGGGGATTTTATAAAAAGACATGCTGAAGCTGCATCCCTGTACAACCGCATAACGGTATTTTATACAGCCATTGACGACACTGTCAAAGAGCCGGAAGTTGTCGAAGAAAGAGTTAATGATAATCTTTTTGTCTATACCTACTATTATCCGTCATTAAAAGGCATCCTTTCACCCGTGATTAATGGAGTAAGAAGATTTTCGGCCCTGCGAAAAATGTATAATAAAGTTTTTTATCATTCTGCGCCGGAGCTGGTACACGTTCATGTTGCCTATCCTGCCGGTTTATTTGCTTTATATCTAAAAAACAGGAAGGGTTTAGAGTATATCATTTCTGAACATGATTGCATTTACATGCCGGGTTACGATAACTACCATATTCCCGGGCAATTTGAAAAGAAGATGGTACCGGTCATTTACAAGAATGCAAGAAAGGTACATGCAGTTTCCCAAAGCCTGGCGAATGCACTCGTGGATCGCAAACTTACCGATGTATTACCAGTCGTAATTCCAAATGTTGTCAACAAAAACCTCTTTAAATACCGTGAAAAGGATAGAAGCGGTCCGTTCAGATTTATTCATGTCTCTTCATTGATAAATCAGAAAAACCCTGAAGGAATGCTGGAGGCTTTTTCGTTTGTAAAGAAGAAAAGAAATGATTTTGTTTTGACGATCATTGGACCCGCAAAAGAAAAATTCAGACAACTGTCCGAAGATCTTTCAATTGAAAAGGAGATCGACTTCAAAGGCGAAATTCCCTATGATGATGTTGCCAAAGAGATCAGCAAGTCTGATGCAATGGTTCATTTCACCCGTTACGAGACTTTTGGTTGCGTTATCGCTGAGTCACTTTGTTGTGGTGTACCGGTTATTGTCAGCAACCTGGAGGTGACAAGAGAATTAGTAACGAGCGGCGACGATGGTTTATTGGTCACAGAAGGCGATAGTAAAGATCTTGCGAATAAAATTCTTTATTTCATGGAAACAGGATTTCAAATAAATTCAAAACAAGTAGCCGAAAGCAATCAACAAAAATTTGACTATGATCGGGTAGGGAAGATGTTTCATGATTTGTATGCATCTGTCAACAGGTGATCAATTCCTCCCAATTATAGGTAAATCCAAAAGGGTCGGTCGTCGTAACCTTCACCTCGCGGAAATTTCTTTTGGTAAACCATCTCGCGGCTTCCTCTGGCGTATGCTCCCAGCGAAATTCAGACGAGAACCAATCCCATGATAGCGATCATCATCTCTCTTGCATGCTGCTTGTTACCCTTTATTTTCTTTTACAACATAACCTGGCGGAAAAAATGTGAACATATTCAAGTAATACTGAACGTTGATCGGCAGCTTCGAGGTATAGGTTCTTAAAAAATTAAATGCATTATGAACGAGATCCTTTCCCGGATGGTAAAACCATACGCGCAACTTGAGCAGGTCACCGCCTATTAATTCCCACGTCTAATCGTCTTCGTAATTGGAAGGCCCCCATTCCAGTTCAAAACCGTCTTTTGTTTTCTTGTTTTTCTTAATTGCTTGTTGAATAAACGCCGAATAGTTTTGCAGTGACTTTTCCTTTCGGCTCCCGTAGTCAGGGAGATTTGCTTTTGGAACTCCCCGTATTCGGGAAAAGATTCGGTCAGCATGCGCGGTACTCCATCTATTGCAGGATAAAACCAATCCTTATCAGCAAACAATCCCTTCGTTGATTATTTCTTTTTCTCCGCCGTCGAAGCTTTTATTTTTGACTGATATCTTTCGCAGCCTGAGTGCAGAACGGGTGAAAGGACAAACAAGAAATGTCAAATATTTTTCCAGCATGTTTTAATAACTCAGCTCTTAAGCTTATTGACAAGATCAATATATTCCTGCATCGCCACTTCCTTTGTTTTGCCTTTTAACGAGGCCCA
>DASVAM010000659.1:0-19104 GCA_036376375.1 Chitinophagaceae bacterium | reverse complement strand
GAGTCATCGAATGTATTCGCCTGCAGTTTTACCTTATAAAGCTTCCGGTCAACTAATCCTTTGCTAAGAGTTGAAAGAATTTTGTCGGGATGATCCATCCAATTCTTCACGGTCGCCATTACATCAAAATCATCAAGACTGCAAAACGTATCCAGATGTTCTTCCGTTTTATGATTGGCCGCAGGATTTTGCAAGAAATAATTGAGCGCCGTCGTTGCTGCCTCTACTCTTACCCCCTGTGCAATTAATTCTTTGGCTCTTTGAATAATTTTTACGAGCATCATTTCAGCGCCAAGCACAGTTTTATGCAGGTAAACCTGCCAGTACATCAGCCGTCTCGCGACCAAAAATTTTTCAATCGAATAAATTGCTTTTTCTTCCACCATTAACTGGTCGTTATGAACCGAAAACATTTTAATGATCCGGTCGTAGCCGATCACACCTTCCGATACGCCGGTGAAAAAACTATCACGGGTGAGGTAATCCATACGGTCCACATCAACTTGTCCCGCTATTAAGTGTGATAGAAATTTTTTAGGATGATTATTCGTGAAAATATCGATCGCTGTCTGCAACTGCCCGTTGAATTCATTATTCAGCACCTGCATTATTCGCAGCGAAATGGCTTCATGATGAACATCGCTGATCAATTCTTTCTCCAATGTATGTGAGTAAGGCCCATGACCAACATCGTGTAACAGGATGGCAATTTTCGCCCCGAGTTCTTCCTGCGGCAAAATTTCAACACCTTTACTTTTTAATTCGCTCAAAGCATTGCACATAAGATGATAAGCGCCGAGAGAATGATGCAATCTTGAATGAACCGCACCGGGATAAACGAGGTGGGCAAATGCCATCTGGTAAATGCGTCTTAAACGCTGGTAATAAGGATGAGCGATGATATCCAGTATAAGCGGATGATCGATCGTAATAAAACCATAGACCGGATCGTTGATTATCTTCCTGGTGTGGGACATGTTGCTTTTTTGTTAAGGCAAGGCGGCAAAACTACGATAGCTGAAGTTATTAAACTAAATTTGAAAGCTTAGAGAATAGTGGGAATGGTTGCTCGCAACGTACGCAAAGACGTTGCGATCACGGCGGGAAATACTTTGAGTAAATCTTAAATCCGAAATCGTAAATCTAAAATCGAATGGCTTTAGCAAAAATTCTCTGGGTTGATGACGAAATAGAAAGTCTGCAATCACAAAAACTTTTTTTGGAAACAAAGGGTTACGAAGTACATACGCTGACAAATGGATTTGATGCGATCGATTATGTAAAAGAAAATCCTGTTGATGTTGTCCTGATCGATGAAACCATGCCCGGTATCACGGGGTTGGAAACACTTGGGAAGATCAAGGAAGTTAGCCAGCAAATACCAATCGTGCTGATAACAAAAAATGAGACGGAGAACCTGATGAATGACGCCATCGGCTCGCAGATCAGCGATTACCTGATAAAGCCGGTGAACCCCAACCAGGTGCTGCTGAGTCTGAAAAAGATCCTTGATAATAAAAGACTCGTGGCTGAGAAAACGACGACCGCTTACCAGCAACAGTTCCGGAATCTTTTTATGGCGCTCAACAGCAACCCGGATTATAACGAATGGATGGAGATCTATAAAAAACTGGTATATTGGGAACTGGAGATGGAGAAAAGTGACAGTCCTGAAATGCAGGAAGTACTGCAGAGTCAAAAGAGTGAAGCAAATACGGAGTTCTTCAAATTTATTTCCCGGAACTATGCATCATGGGTAAAGCCAAAAAGCCCCGATGGCCCCGTCATGTCACACACCCTGATGCAGTTTAAAGTGCTGCCGCATCTGGAAAAAGGGACACCCTTGTTTTTTATTTTGGTTGATAACCTGCGGTTCGATCAATGGAAAGCTATACAACCAATGTTTGCTGAGAGTTTTCGAATATTGGAGGAGGATAGTTTTTACAGCATACTCCCCACCGCGACCCAATATTCCCGCAACGCGATTTTTGCCGGTATGTTACCGGTCGATATCGAAAAACAATTTGCGGTACAATGGAAAAATGATGATGAACAAGGAGGAAAGAATTTACATGAAGAAGAATTTTTCAGGGCACAATTGAAGAGATTAGGTAAAAGTGATCTGAAAGTTTCCTATACAAAGGTTTTGAACAATCAGGCCGGGCTTGACCTGGTGAATAATATACACAACTTGCTGAACAATGATCTGAATGTGATCGTATACAATTTTGTTGATATGCTCAGCCATGCAAGAACAGAAATGGAAGTGCTGAAAGAGCTGGCGAGTGATGAAATGAGCTATCGCAGTATTACCCGTAGTTGGTTTGAACATTCACCGCTTCACCAGGCCCTGAAAAGGATTGCTGATAAGAATATTAAAATAGTTTTGGCAACAGACCACGGGAGTGTGAAGGTCAAAACCGCTTACAAGGTTGTAGGCGATAAACAAACAACGACGAATCTTCGTTATAAACATGGCCGCAATCTGAATTATGAACCAAAGGAAGTGCTTGCTTTTCGTGACCCGAGAGAAGCAGGGTTGCCGGTTCCCACTGTGAACTCTTCATACATCTTTGCAAAGGAAGACGGTTTTTTATGTTACCCTAATAATTATAATTACTATGTAAACTATTACCGTAACACGTTCCAGCACGGGGGCGTAAGCATGGAAGAAATGATCGTCCCGGTGATAAAGATGCAGAGTAAGTAAGGTGAATGGTGAATTGTCAATGGTGAATGGGTGTGGAAAAGAAAAATCGGTTTTTTATTTATCACCTTCTATGTAAATGTAGATTTGCAAAACTGATAACACACAATGAAGTACACACAAACCACGCTCGATAAATTAGAAGCTGTTGTTGAAGAAGCTGGCTATATCTTACGGTATGAAAGAGGCACATTTCAAAGCGGCTATTGCATTCTTGAAGATAAAAAAGTAGTCGTGCTGAACAAATTCCTGCAATTAGAAGGCCGCATCAACACCCTGCTTGAACTGATACCTCACCTGGATATAAATACTGAATTGCTTAATGACGACTCGAAAAAATTGTATCACGACGTATTAACAAAATTCCAGGCGGAGGCAAAATGATCTTTCATTTCGTTTCACTCTGATTCCATCTTCGTTGTTCGTATTTTTGTTTAGTGACCTGTCCTCCTCTTAAAATAACTTTTCTTGGTTCCGGTACCAGTGCAGGGGTACCGATGATAGCATGTGATTGCGAGGTCTGTACTTCTCCGGATAAAAAAGATATACGGCTGCGGCCGAGTATAATGCTGGAATCGCCCACTACAACAATTGTCGTCGATACAACGCCAGACTTCCGGTATCAAATGTTACGGAAAAATGTGACAAAACTCGATGCCGTTCTTTTTACTCATCCGCACAAAGATCATATAGCAGGGCTTGATGATGTAAGAGCTTTTAATTTTTTTTATAAGCCCGTGATGGAGGTATATGCCAATTCATTGACCGAGGAAGCGATCAAAAGAGAATTCCCGTATGCATTTGCAGACAAAAAATATCCCGGTGTTCCTGAAATCAATTTGAATACGATCACCGATGATCCATTCATGATCGGCGATATTCCAGTACAGCCAATAATGGTATGGCATCTAAAAATGCCGGTATTCGGTTTTCGCTTCGGAAAATTTACCTACATTACCGATGCGAACCGTATTGAGGAAAACGAAAAGGAAAAGATAAAAGGAAGCGAAGTTCTTGTGTTAAATGCTTTGCGCAAGCAACACCATATTTCTCACTTTACGTTGGCGGAAGCAATTGATGTTGTACAGGAATTAAAAATCCCCAAAGCATATTTCACTCATATTTCCCACCAGCTTGGCCGGCATGTGGAAATAGAAGCTGAATTACCGGATGGCATTCATCTTGCTTATGACGGACTCGTGTTAGAATTTTCATGAAGGAAAAAAGCGTGAAGATATTGATGCTAACATCTGTTAGCATTTCAAAAAATTCTACCTATTTTGCAGCTCATTTTGTTTGAATAGGTCTTTATCTAAAAGAAAGGAGCAATATGAATTTTCAGCCAAGCGAGATAACAGAACATACCGCACAGACAGCAAGGGATTTTGCGCTGCAATATATTAAGCCATATGTAATGCAATGGGACGAAACCCAGGAATTCCCCGTTCAATGTTTTAAAGAGATGGGAAAGCTGGGCATGATGGGAGTATTGGTACCCGAACAATACGGTGGCGCAGGTCTCGGCTATTTTGAATACAAGGCGATCATTGAAGAAGTGGCAAAAGTTTGCGGCTCTGTTGGATTAAGTCTGGCTGCACATAATTCACTTTGTACCGGGCATATTTTAAGTTTTGCAAGCGAAGAACAGAAGAAAAAGTATTTACCAAAGCTGGCAACGGCAGAATGGATCGGTGCATGGGGTTTGACCGAGCCCGGGACGGGTAGCGACGCAGGCAATATGCAATGTACTGCCGTGAGGGATGGTGATGATTGGATAATTAACGGAACAAAAAACTGGATCACGCATGGCAGGAGCGGCGATATAGCAGTAGTGATCTGCAGAACTGGCGAGCCAAGAGCAAAAAATAATGCAAGCGCATTCATAGTTGAAAAAGGAACAAGAGGTTTTAGCGGTGGTAAAAAAGAAAACAAATTAGGAATGCGGGCAAGTGAGACAGCAGAAATGATCTTTGATACCTGCCGGATTCCCGACACCAATCGCATCGGTGAAGTAGGGGATGGATTCAAACAATCATTAAAGGTATTGGACGGCGGAAGAATTTCCATTGCTGCACTTGCATTGGGAATTGCAAAAGGAGCTTACGAGGCCGCACTGAAATATTCGCAGGAACGTCATCAATTTGATCAGCCGATCTCAAGTTTCCAGGGCATAGCTTTTAAGCTTGCTGATATGGCAACGGAAATTACAGCCGCAGAATTGCTAATATTGCAAGCATGTGATCTGAAGAACCGCGGGCAACAAATGACAAAAGAATCAGCGATGGCGAAATATTATGCAAGCGAAGTCGCAGTTAAGGTATCAACTGATGCCGTTCAGATATTTGGCGGTTATGGTTACACAAAAGATTTTCCTGTCGAGAAATATTATCGTGATTCCAAACTCTGTACAATCGGGGAAGGAACAAGTGAGATACAGAAGATCGTTATTTCAAGAGAAGTGTTACGATAGATGAAAATGAAACCAGCCGGTTGGCCGGATTGATCGTTGATAATTATCGATATTTATCTGTAATTGTGTAGCAAATCCGGTCAGTAATTTTATAAAACACCTGTCCTTTTATTTTTCGAACCTCTTTGGTACGCCGGCCGTCCAATAATCTTCCTTTCTCATCAAAAAATTGATTGGTTCTGAAGTAGGCCAACGCAATGTATCTCGGGGGAGAAAAAATGTATCGTATGGTCCTTGGTTTTATACTTAAGATGATTAGCTGTTGAGGCTGATCGTTTACATAATAATCAAAGCTATTGATCCATGTAACTTTTGAACCCTTCATTTTTCTTATCAAATAAAAGACGCCGGCCGTGTCATAATTGTATTTAAGCAGTGTATCTGCAAATCTTTGGTCGTTCACATTGAACTCATAAATCCTGGTCAGCGTATCAGAGATCATTTCCATCGAAATGATGTTGAATTTTTTATCTGTGTAGGCAAGACTAAATGGATTCAGGGGATTTAGTTTTTCATAACGTCTCTCGATGCTATCCACCGTCCCCTTTTGTTCCTGGTAATAGTTATTTGAAACAATCTTTGTGCTGCAGGAGGTCAGCACAAATAGAATAATTGATATAAAAATGAGGCGGCAGGTCATTTATCAATTGTTATAATTCCAAATATTATTTTTTTGAGAGTGCGGACGGGGATCTGCATTTCCGTTTCACGACCATAATCCCAATAACGAAGCGTCACCAGGTTACCCTCCCTTCTAATTTGCCTAAGAATGATAAAATGGGTGGGTATTGAGAACTTGACCTTATCGTGATTCTTTTTATGGATGATGCGGTTATTGATATAAAGACTAACGATATTGCTGTCAATTCTTTTTTCCAAATAGCCGTAAACATCTTTTACCCAGGGTTTGATAAGATCGCTGCCAACGGCTTTTACATGAGTGTTACACATTTCACTCACCATGCGGTTGTACTTGGAAAGATTGGCAGCGGCCCAAAAAGTATTTTCATCACCTTCATGAAATTTTTTGTTGAAGAAGTTCAGGTAACCTTTGAATGTATCGGCTAATACCAAAAACCACATTTGTTCTGCGTGCCGTATATCAAGCACGCCTGTGAATTTTAAAGTACCCGCCGCTTTCATGACTTCTTTAGACGGCTTGAAGTGATTGTTATTAAAGGTTGCCTCTCCTTTCTCATACAATTCATTCATGAATTTCACATAGCCCAAAGGATCATTTTCCATTACTAAATAGGAAAGTGCTCCATATGAACAAAAATTTGTGCTTCGACCGGGATAAAAGCTTTTATGATCTTCCAAATTCAGCCTGAGGTTATCATAAAATAGCCTGGGTTTTATATTTGGCCATTGGTCGTTTTCTTTCGTTTGATCTATTTTATGGAGAAATTCTAATGCATCTTTTTTAGAAGAGATTATTCCTGCCAAACAATTTTGAGACGAGACGATGAATAGCAGTAAAGGAAATATGACTGATTTACAGAGCAGGTGTTTTTTTATTTAGTGTGCAATATCCAGCACTTTGGCAAATACAATGCCGATACTGGCCTTACAATAAAGTAAAAACCCGATCTTATGAGCATCGTGCAGTTGTTATCTCACTTCCTGCATCTCCACCAGTTTTTTATAAAATCCATTTTGTGAAAGTAATTGATCATGGGTACCACGTTCTACAATTTTTCCTTTTTGCAGAACAATGATCTCATCTGCATGACGGATAGTGCTTAACCGGTGCGCAATGACAATGCTTGTCCTGTTCTGCATCATATTATTGATGGCGTCCTGTACCAATCTTTCACTTTCAGTATCAAGAGAAGAAGTTGCTTCATCCAGGATGAGTATGGGAGGGTTTTTTATGACAGCCCGGGCAATGGTTAATCTTTGTCTTTCACCGCCACTGAGTTTACTTCCACGGTCGCCAATATTTGTTGCGAAGCCAAGTTCTTTGTCCACAATAAAGTTATGGGCATTGGCCACTTTTGCCGCTTGCATAATTTCATCATCAGTGGCCGTTGGTTGCCCCAGCTTAATATTATTGGCGATCGTATCATTAAAAAGAATTGGTTCCTGGGTGACAATGCTCATTAAACTTCTGACAGATTGCAATGAATAATCCTTAATATTCACTCCATCTATAAGCACCTCACCACCCGTCACATCATGAAATCGTGGCACAAGGTCAGCCAATGTTGATTTACCCGCGCCGGATGAACCAACCAGGGCTATTGATTTTCCTTTCTTAATTGTCAGATTGATATTATCAAGTATCACCGCATCATCATAGGCAAAGCGCACATTTCTGAATTCAATTTTATCATTAAAAGATTCCAGCTGTTTTCCATTTACATTATCATCAACAGTGATCGGGGTTTTCAATACCTCTTCAATTCTTGCAATGGCAGCGCTGCCTTTTTGCATATTGCTGAAAGAAGTGGAAAGTGTTTTCACGGGATTGATGATATTATAAAATAAGGCGAGATAAGCCAGGAAAACGGAAGGTTCCAATAGCTCTCTTTTCAATACCAGCTGTCCGCCAAACCAAAGAATGGCACAAAAGATAACCACACCCATGAATTCTGACAATGGAGAAGCAAGATCTCTTCTGTACCCGATATGATTTTTGGCATTCAATAATTCAGTATTGATGGAAAAGAACCGGTTCTTCAGCAGGCTTTCGACATTAAAAGCTTTAATGACCCGCAAACCGCTCAGGGTTTCATCAAGCGCAGAAACGGATTCACCATGTTTTATCGCCACCTCGTTGGATTGTTTTTTCAGCGAACGGGTAATTCGTCCCAATACAAGACCGATGACCGGAATTGAGAGTATAATAAAAAATGTAAGCTGGGGGCTCATATAAAAAAGAACCGCAAAATTGATAATGATCGTCAACGGATCTCTCACCCAACCTTCCAATGTACTCACAACCGAGCCTTCCACTTCATTTACATCGTTGGTGATGCGGCTGATCAGGTCGCCTTTTCTCTTTTCCGTAAAATATCCAATAGGTAAGTGCAGAATTTTGTTATATAATTCCAGTCGCAGAGAGTTGACGACCTTGTTTTTTAAAGGATTTAGAATGTAAAAGGACAGGTAGAGAAAAAGATTTTTCAGAAAAATAGATACGATGATAACAATACATATCAATCCTAAGATGCCGAGTGCGCCGCTGAAAAGTCCTGTCGAATCCCGCAGCGCTGTCATCCATTCTTTCAGCGAATGGATAAATGGATTATCTGATTGCGTTTGCGCATTGATCTCATCCTGTTTGAAAATAAGATCGAAGAAAGGGGCCAACATGCCAAGGGAAACGATCGAAAAAACAACGGAAAGAATGATAAAAAGAAAATAGAGAAAAATCTGTCCTTTAAACTGCCCGAGGTATTTAAAAATCCGTGAATATTTTTTCATTGTATAATAACTACTCCAAAGAAGCAGCAAAAGTAGCTAATTTTACCCCGAACTAAAGAAGGAGGTTGTATGGAAGAAGGCAAAAGACAAAAGCAAATTGCAGGTTTGTTGAACGAAGAAATGAATACCATTTTTCAAAAACTCGGATTAAGTATGATCGATGGCGGGATGGTTTCTATTTCATCCGTTAAAGTGACTCCCGACCTGCTCGAAGCACGGTTCTACCTGAGTTTTTTCCAGGTAAAAGATGTAAAAGCAGGTTTGAAAAAAATAGAAGACCGTCATCATGATATCAAAAAAGAACTGGCAGCGAAGGTGCGGCATCAATTACGCAATATCCCTGTCTTGAAATTTTACCAGGACGATACACTGGATCATGTATTTAAAATGGAAGAGTTGTTTAAGAAAATAAAAAGCCAACAGACCACGGACAACGGACCACAGGAATCAAAGGATTGAGGCTTTCAACTTTAAACCTTTAAACTCGTAAACTTTTGAACTTTCTCTTCGCCTGGCGATATTTCAAAGCAAAAAAATCTACCAATGCGATCAATATCATTGCATGGATCAGCATTGTTGCCATGACTGTTGGCACGACCGCATTAATCCTGGTATTAAGTGTTTTTAACGGCTTCGAGGGAATGGTAAAATCATTGTACACTACTTTTTATACTGACGTAAAAATTTTCCCTTCGCAGGGAAAGGTATTGATATTGACACCGGAACAAGCAAAACAAATTCGCGGCGTCGCGGGCGTTAAAAACCTTTCACTGGTCGCGGAAGAAAAAGGATTGCTTCAAAATTCAGGGTTTGGTCCCGACAGTTCCGAATATAATTTTCAACGTACCGTGACAATAAAAGGGGTGGACGAAAACTTTAAGGAGGTGTCCGGTGTGCCCGGCAGCGTGGTAAGGGGAGAATTTAATACAGGTAATGATGAGATCCCGTATATGATATTGGGCATTGGGGTTGAAGATGCCCTGCATGTAGAAGCGGAAAAAAATTTATCGCCATTGATGGCTTACCTGCCGAAAAAAGATTCATCTACTTCTAATGATCCGCTTCAGAATGTGAGCGCCGATCCGGTCAATACTTCGGGTGTTTTTGTAATTCAACAGGAGTTTGATTTCAATTATGCCATCACGAATCTCGGATTTGTAAAAAAATTGCTCGGTTTCACAGAGAATGAATATTCAAGCGCAGAAATCGCGATCGATCCGGGAAGCAGCCCGGATGATGTAAAAGAAGATTTGCAAAAACAATTGGGCAAAAATTATCTGGTGCAAACCCGCTATGAGCAGAACCGGGGATTATACTCAGTCATGACCGCCGAGAAATGGGTTGTATATGCCGTACTGGTGCTCATCATGTTCATATTTTCATTTACAATTGTCAGCTCCCTTACTATGCTTGTTTTGGAAAAGCAAAAAGACATCAGCATACTTCATGCACTTGGCGGCAATAATAAATTTATTCAAAAAATATTTTTAAGTGAAGGGCTGCTGATCGGAATTATCGGTGGTATTGCCGGGATCATTCTTGCATTGATCATAGCATGGTTGCAGGTAAACTATAAATTAATTCCATTGGCGGGAGGATCCTTTTTAATAGACTATTACCCGGTGAAATTAAAATGGCCGGACTTTGTATTAGTGGCCGCCACAGTATTATTGATTGCATTACTGGCTTCGTGGATCCCGGCCAGAAAAGCGGCGAGGCAGGAATTCTCGCTTCGTTCTGAGTAGTAATCAATAATTATTAATTGATAATTGTTGATTATTGAAGTGGTTTGAGATCAGTAATCCCCCAAAGTTTCGGGTAATTGTGCCAATGCTTTTGCCAACTGTTCGTCATTTGGCGCCACACCATGCCAGTTATGATCATTCTCCATAAAATCTACTCCTTTACTCATTATGGTGTGCATCATGATCGCAATCGGTCTGCCTTTTCCAACGAATGTTTTTGCTTTTTCAAGGGTGGAAACAACTTCGTCCATATCGTTCCCATTCATTTCAAGTGTGGTCCAGCCAAATGCGTCAAACTTTTGCCTGATATTTCCCAGTCCCATCACTTTATCGGTAGGTCCATCTATCTGCTGACCGTTCCAGTCGATGGTTGAAATGAGATTATCCACTTTATGATGTGCGGCAAACATGATAGCTTCCCAAACCTGGCCCTCATTCAACTCTCCGTCACCATGCAATGAATAAACGATCGTATCCTCCTGGTTAAGTTTTTTAGTAAGTGCAGCACCAATTGCCACACTCATGCCCTGTCCAAGCGAACCGGAAGCAACTCTTATTCCCGGCAAATGTTCATGTGTGGCCGGATGGCCCTGTAACCTCGAATTAATTTTTCTGAAAGTTGATAACTCAGATTTATCAAAATATCCACTTCTTGCTAAAGTGCTGTAATAAACAGGAGAAATATGGCCATTCGATAGTAGAAAAATATCCTCACCCCTGCCATCCATTGCGAAATCGCTGTTATGCTTCATCGCTTTGAAAAATAATGCAGTAAAAAAATCTGCACATCCTAAAGAGCCGCCGGGATGGCCGCTATTTGCACCGTGAACCATTCTTAAAATGTCTCTGCGTATCTGTGTCGCCGTATTTTTTAAATCACTCATAATAAATAGTAGAGGCTTATTAAACTTGTTTTTGTTTCCTGCATCCAATGAGGCCGAATCAGCTTAAAAGACCGGGGCAAATGTGCAATCTTTTTTATTACCAACCCAAAACATCATTTTAATTTAAGACGATCCCTTGGGTGTTTGGCAAGCCCGGCCCGATGATTGCCTAACAAAAAGTTGAATTTAAAATGAAAACATTGAAGTTTCCAACTATTTTTGCACACAAATCCGGAACTACAAAAAGGTACCTGATCCAGAAAACCTAACACCTGTTCTTATGAGTATTTTCCTGATATGCTATTTTCTTATTGCAACGGCTTTATCTCTTGCAATTAATTACCTGCTCTTAAAATTCTCCTTTAATCTGGGCTCAAGAAATAACCTGGCTTTTAAGCAGGTTCGCTGGACAGCTCACGTAAAACCATCGATCGGTGGCATCTCATTCTTTATCATTTTCCTGTTGTCATGGGGCATTTATGGGTTTATTTCCCAGGAAAGGGGCATTGTGCCGGACAAGCAAATAATCGGTATTGTTGCAGCAACAAGCCTCGGTTTCCTTGCAGGTTTGTACGATGACGCTTTCAATACCAACCCTTTGCTCAAATTCATACTTCAGCTTAGTTGTGGCATAATTCTCATCATATTCAACGTAAAGATCAATATCTCAAACCAGGAGTTTATCAATATTCTTTTTACGCTGATCTGGGTAGTCGGTTTGATGAATTCTATCAATATGCTTGATAATATGGATGGTGTGACCGCTTCGATCTCTGCCTTCATCATTGCAGGTATTATAGGAGTGCTGGCGATAACCGGGCATGCGGCATTTGAATTCTATATGCTCATCCTGATAGGGGTATTGGGAGGATTGGTTGGGTTCCTGAAATTTAATTGGAGTCCTTCTAAAATATTTATGGGCGATACCGGCAGCCAGTTCCTTGGTGTTTTTCTTGCTGCCACAAGTATTCTTTTCTTATGGCAGTTCAATGAAGGTAACCAGGGCTTGCTACAGGTGAAACCATTTGTGCTGCCAGCGCTGTTCTTTGTTATCCCGATCATTGACACTACAACTGTAACCGTAAGAAGATTATTGCGTGGCCAGTCTCCGTTTGTTGGAGGCAAAGATCATATTACTCATCACTTTGCCTATCTGGGCCTGAAGGAAACTAATATTGTATTCTTACTTATTGCAACAACGCTTTTCTCTTTCCCAATTGGTTTAATGCTCATCACGAATCCCTCGTTCTGGGACTTCTATGTTTCTTTTGGGATGCTTGCTTATGTGGTGGTCTTGTTTTTTGTGTTCCAGTATTTTTATAAGAAAGGCGAATTGGAACAGAAGAAGAAGCGCCATGACCAGCGACCTATTCCAAAAATTACAAAAGAATCATTGGCCGCTTTCAATGAAAAAATGCAGGTCAACAATTGATTTTTTCTGAATGATTGTGATTTACAAATGATGCTGTTTCATTAGTTTTGCGTTCCGATCCGAAGGAGTCCTTTGGACAAAACATTTGTTATGAATCCTGATGATATAAAGTCCATTCAACAGCATGCTGAAGAGCTAATGAAAAAATCTATTGACCATCTTGAAGTGGAATTGGTTAAGATCCGCGCCGGAAAGGCAAATCCCCAAATAGTTGACGGGATAACTGTCGATTATTACGGTTCGCCAATGCCATTGAACCAGGTCTCAAATGTCAGTGTCATGGACGCCAGGACACTCTCCATACAACCCTGGGAGAAAAACATGCTCCAGCCAATTGAACGGGCGATCATTGCTGCCAACATCGGAATTCATCCACAAAACGATGGAAATATTATCCGCCTGTTCTTACCACCGCTTACGGAAGAGCGAAGAAAAGACCTTGTGAAGAAATGTCATGGAGAGGGAGAACATGCTAAAATTGCAATTCGGAATATTCGCAGGGATGCGATCGAACATATCAAGAGACTTCAGAAGAACGGGCTAAGCGAAGACGCGACAAAAGAGGCCGAAGCCAACGTACAGGGTCTAACCGATAAATTTATTGGTACGGTTGACAAACATCTTGCTTTAAAGGAAAAAGAAATAATGGTCGTTTAGGAGGCTTTACCTTTTGCATTCCAATTCGATCCGGTGCCAGTAAGGGGTTCTTTCTTCTTCGGTATGTTCGCAAGATAGACCCCGCACAGAATTATTGCCAGGCAAAGGATCTGCAGGAGCGTTATCGTTTCTCCAAAAATAAATCCCCATCCGACCGCTACAAATGGAATCCCATAGGTGACAAGTGAAGCAAAAAGCCCACCGGCTTTTCTTACCAATACATAAAACAACGCAGTAGCAATTGCCGTTCCGGCAACCCCAAGCATCACTGAATTAATTACTGCCAGCAGCGTGTCATCATGATTCAATGGCAATTGTAAGAAGTCTTGTTGCCATAAAACGATTCCCGTTGGGATCATCATAAAAGAAATGGATACAACTGCCAGGTGAACTGGATTAATATCCTTCAGGTAATGAGCGACGATATTGATATTGAAACCGTATAAAATAGTGGCCAGCAGGATCCAAAGAGTATATTCAACATTTTCAAAGCTGATGCCTTTTTTAGCTGCCAGGGTGAGCAGCATCAGACCTGCAAATCCAATGAGTACTCCCATTATGTTTCTTCTATTAATTTTTGCACGAAAAAAAAGGATACCGGTAACCACTACGCAGATTGGAGTGAGCGAATTTAGAATTCCTGCCAGGCTGCTATCAATATTCTTTACGATAGCGCCGGCAAAAAGATAGGCGGGTAAAAGGTTACCACAAATTGCTGATAAAAGAACCATTAGCAATTTATTTTTAGGGATCCTGGTAAAATAAAAAAAAGCAAAAGGCAGCATAACCGCCCCGGCCGAAAAGATCCTGAGCGAAGCGATCTGCGGCCAGCTCAGCTCATCTTTGCTTGCTTTCATCAGGATGAAAGAACTTCCCCAAATGATACATAGTAAAACAAATATTCCCCAGCTTACCAGGCGGTCATTTTTCATATAGAGGCCGCAAAGGTCAGCAATCGTCATCAGAAAGAAACAATTTTTTTAAATTGTGTTTCATTACAATTATTGTTATGGGAAAAATTTCTTTAAAAGATATCAGCACAAAAGCGCCGAAAGAATTTGATAAGGATGTGACAAAGAAAAAGACAGTTGAGATTCTAAATCAACTTGATGATCTGCAGAATTTACTTTTTGCTGAGAACAAGCACGCTGTGCTTGTAGTGTTGCAGGGGAAAGATGCCAGCGGCAAGGATGGTGTAATCAGAGATGTTTTTGGTAAACTAAATCCACAGGGTGTAACCGTAAAATCATTTAAAGCTCCCACACCAGAGGAACTCTCACATGATTTTCTCTGGCGTATACATCATGTGGTGCCGGCAAAAGGCACTCTCCAGATATTTAACCGCAGTCATTATGAGGATATTCTTGTTACACGGGTGCATGGGTGGTGTGATGATGAAACAGCCAGGAAAAGAATGAAAGCAATTAATGATTTTGAAAATCTGTTACAGGAACACAACAATACACATATCCTTAAATTTTACCTTCATATATCTCCCGAGGAGCAACAAGAACGATTGCAGGAACGAATGAGAGATCCGGCCAAGATGTGGAAGTATAATGAAAAAGATTTTGAAGAAGCAAAACGCTGGGATGATTATAGGAAAGCTTATGAGGACTGTTTTGAGTATTGCGGCAAAGTGCCGTGGACAATCGTTCCCGCTGATCAGAATTGGTATAAAGAATTTGTTATTGCCTCAGCTGTATATGAATTATTGAAAAAGCTTGATATGAAGTTTCCCGGATTAAAGAAATAGCAGTTTGATATATTTTATTTATCTTTTCAATAATTAAACTTATATAACATGGGAATGTTGAAAGAGTTCAAAGAGTTTGCTGTTAAAGGCAACCTGGTAGATATAGCCGTTGCATTTGTTATGGGTGCAGCATTTGGTAAAGTTGTAACCAGTTTTACGGGGGGCTTAGTGGCTCCCTTAGTCGGTATGATCACCGGCAAAGATCTCTCGCAAAATAAATTGATCATTAAAGAGGAAGTGAAGGATGCGGCTGGAAAAATAACGCAGCCAGAAGTCGCCTTACAATGGGGCGCTTTCCTCACAAACGTAATTGACTTTATCATTGTGGCTTTTGTGATGTTTATTATCATTAAAGGCATTAATAGTTTAAAAAAACAAGAAGCTCCGCCGGCAGAACCCCCCACTCCGGAAGATATTTTACTGTTACGTGAAATAAGAGATTCGTTAAGAAAATAGATTTTTAAACTTCATAACCTTGTCCCAAATGAAAAAGTTAACTTTTTTTATCAGCGTTATCGTTGTATGCCATTCTTCGTATGCACAAGACCCAACTGTTAAAGAACTACAGGATGCCCGCTCAAAAAAAGAAGCAAAAAGCCTTGACAGCAATGGCTGGAAAAAAAGCGGCACGTTCATCCTCAATATTAGCCAGGGCGCATTAAGTAATTGGGTAGCAGGTGGAGAAGACAATACGCTTGGACTTAACGGGCTTTTCAATTATTCTGTCAATTTAAGGCAGAACCGGCATACATGGGATAATTATTTTGATCTTGCACTCGGTTTTCAGAATGCCACCAGTTTTGATAAATACAGAAAGATTGATGACCGTATTGATATCACGAGTAAATATGGCTACCAGCTAACCTCACACTGGTATGCAAGTTTGTTATTTAATTTCAACTCACAATTTCTTGAGGGCTATGATTATTCTACAGACCCGATCACAAAAATATCAAACTTCCTTACGCCCGGTAAGATCATACTATCACCCGGTATGAATTATAAAACTGCCAGCCGGTTTTCATTTTTCATATCACCTGTTTCTGCCAGGTGGGTAACAAAATTGGATGAAGATTTTTACCACGAATCAAAATTCGGAGTCGACTCGGCCCAAAAAATAAACACGGAGTTTGGTGCTTATGTATCGGTTACCTACAAAGCTGATATTAGTAAATGGGCAACCTATACAGGTCGCGTAGATCTATATAGTAATTATTTAAGGAATCCGCAGAATGTGGACTTCCTGATGACCAACCTGCTGACAATGAAATTCAACAAGATATTTGCTGCAAATATTAGTCTTGACATGATCTACGATGATGATGTAAAAAAGAGATTACAGCTAAAGGAAGTATTAGGCATTGGACTCACGATCAAAATATAGACCACAGGAAAATTTAACATTGATCATACAATAAAAAATCAAGGGCGCTTATCATACGATTGCGTAATGCAAACAATGGTCAGCTAATTTAATTTTCAGACAATTTTATGAAACTGCAGTGGAGTTTTTTTCACTGGAGTTTTATTTTGCGATGAAATGAATTAGTTACCGTATGAATAAAGCCACCACACTAATTTTTTGCTTTGGATTTTTTAGTTGTAGTTATTCGCAGGATCGCACCGTTAAAGAATTATTGATCGTAAGTACACGACCAATTGAAAGTCTTGATAGCAGCGGTTGGAAGTTTAAAGGAACCATGATCCTGAATCTTAACCAGGGAGCTTTAAGCAACTGGGCCGGCGGCGGGGAAGACAATGTGATGGGTATCAACAGCATTCTTAATTATGCTATTAATTTCCGGTATAACAAACACACATGGGATAATTATTTTGACATGGCGCTTGGCTTTCAAAATGCGACGAGCTTTGGAAAATTCAGAAAGATCGATGACAGGGTCGATGTGATAAGCAAATATGGCTATCATATAAATAAACGCTGGTATGTTGGTTTATTAACCAATTTCAATACCCAGCTGCTGACTGGTTATGAATACTCAGACAAAGCCGATAGAAAGATCTCCAACTTTCTTACGCCCGGTAAAATAACTTTATCGCCCGGGCTGGATTATAAAACCGATAAGAGATTTTCGTTATTTATCTCGCCGGTCACTGCCCGATGGATCCTCAAAAGCGATGGTGATTTTTACTATCAATCAAAATTTGGCGTTGATTCTTCTTACAAAGTGAATAATGAATTTGGCGCCTTTGTGACTGCCAAATTCAGTGCCTCCTTTACAAAATGGGCAACCTATACCAGTCGCTTAGATCTATTCAGCAACTATAAAAGGAATCCAGAAAACATAGATGTGTTAATGAATAACCTTTTAACAATGAGGTTCACCAAAATGTTTGCCACCAACCTTACACTTGATCTTATCTACGATGATGATGTCGTGAAGAGGCTGCAAATAAAAGAAATCTTAGGGGTCGGCGTTACTGTCAAATTGTGATAAAAAGGACACGTGGATAGCATAAAAAATGACATCAGATCTTACGTCTATTCCCTTCGTTTCCCGGTTCTTATATGCTGTTTTGTACTGCTAACAATTCTGTAGCGAAATTCAATTAAACTATTATCTTTGAATGCACCGTCACCAAACGGCCAGATTTTTTAAACCCATAACTGACTGGTATGAGAAAACTCATCTTTACACTTTTTATATTTATTCTCACCTTTTCTCTTTATGCACAAAACACTCCGGCACCTAATCCCAGCAAAAAATTATGGATCACAGAAGGCCTTTTTAGTTTTAATGTAGGACAGGGAGGAAGCAGGAACTGGGCCGCGGGTTCTGAAAGATTTACATTACAAATGGCCGCCTATTTAAATTTACAGGCAACGCGTACCTGGAGAAAAAATATCTGGGAAAACACGCTGGATCTTTCTTATGCCCTCGCAAATACAAGTTCATCTGGTTTCCGGAAAACAGATGATAAGATAGATTTCGTTTCAATGTTCAGGCACCGCATCACTAAGAAAGATAATGTGGTTGGTATTGGCGCCTGGTTCAATATGCGCACCCAGTTTCATGATGGATATGATTATGAAGAGGAGCCCATGAAAAGAATCTCTGGTATAATGGCGCCGGGCTATCTCACTTTTGGTCCCGGCTTTGATATTCGTGTAAAGAAAGCGAGTCTTTTTGTTTCACCTGCTGCCCCCCGTATGATCGTTTTTACGAATCGCCCTTACAGCTTCAACTACCAGGGTGGTGTTAAGCCGGATGGCTCACAGGAAATTCCTCTTTCGTGGCACTACAATGTTGATCCTGTAAGAAAGGTTCGTTTTGAAACCGGTGCATTGATCTCCATAAAGTACAAGGCCGAGATCGCAAAGAACGTTACTTACTCAACCCGTGCAGATTTCTTTTCTAACTATATTGATGACCCGCAAAACATCGATGTTTTCTGGAGTAACGTAGCACACCTGAAAGTGAATAACTGGTTGATCGTTAACTATAATTTTGACCTGATCTACGATGATGATGTAAAGCTTTTCGGAGCCGGCAATAATAAGGCGGCTACGCAGTTGCGTTCTCAGCTGGGAGTAGGTTTTGCCGCCAGGTTTAAATAGATTAATATTTTTATAGTAGGCTAAAGTCCCGTTATTTTGTAACGGGATTTTCTTTTATAGTTTAAACTCACTGATTTGAATAATTCATCGTACCAGATAAAGTTGCCCCAGTTTGAAGGGCCCTTTGATCTTTTGTTATTTTTTATAGAAAGGGACGAGCTGGATATTTACAATATTCCGATCACAAAGATCACAAACGAATTTCTTGATTACATACATAGCCAGGAGTCGTTGAATATCGAGCTGTCAAGTGAGTTCATTTTGTTTATTTCCACCCTCATGCGGATCAAGGCAAAAATGTTGTTGCCAAGAAAAGAACTGGACGCAGAAGGAAATGAGATCGATCCAAGGCAGGAGCTGGTGAACAAGATACTGGAGTATAAAAAATTCAAGGAAGCCTCAGCACAAATGGCGGAAATGGAAGCGAACAGGATGCTGATGGTGAAA
>DASVAM010000008.1:0-3464 GCA_036376375.1 Chitinophagaceae bacterium | reverse complement strand
AATCGAAGGTTCGCGAATTTTTGCCATTCATCGCCCGGCATTTTATAAAGCATTGGACTTTTTCCGTGCACGATCTCATCATGACTCAGTGGCAACATGAAATTTTCGTCATAGAAGTACATCATGCTAAATGAAAACTTGTCCTGGTGATGGGGACGATGGATGGGGTCAAACTTAAAATAGTCAAGCGTATCGTGCATCCAACCCATCATCCATTTCATACCAAATCCAAGCCCTCCCTCCCAGGTAGGTTTTGAAACTCCTGGCCAATCAGTAGCTTCTTCGGCGATTGTTTGAACATCGGGAAAATCGCGGAATATAGTTTCATTCAGGTCTTTTATAAATGCGATAGCCTCCAGATTTCCATCTCCACCATATTCATTCGGTTCCCACTGACCATGGGTCCTTGAATAATTTAATTTCAGCATGGAAGAAACAGCGTCGACCCTTATGCCGTCAATATGAAACATATCAAACCAAAATCTCGCACTGCTTATTAAAAATGATTTTACTTCTCCCCGTTTGTAATTGAAGATATAACTGTTCCAGTCGGGATGAAATCCTTTGCGCATATCCGCATATTCATACGTATGCGTTCCATCAAACATAAACAAGCCATGAGCGTCATAAGGAAAATGTGAAGGAACCCAATCGAGAATGACCCCGATACCTTCCTGGTGAAATCCATCGATCATTCGCATCAATCCCTGGGGATCACCAAATCTTGATGTGGCAGCAAAGAAACCTGTGCATTGATAACCCCAGCTTCCATCAAAAGGATGTTCCATTACCGGCATCAGCTCAACATGGGTAAACCCCATTTCTTTTACGTATGGGACTAGCCTCTCGGTTATCTGGTCGTACGTGTTATAGGATTCTTCGTCATTTTTATCGGGCCGTTGCCAACTCGCGAGATGAACTTCATACACACTCCACGGTGCCTCTAATGAATTATGCTTTTTTCTTTTCTTCATCCAATCCTTATCCTGCCACTCATAATACATGTCCCATGAAATGGATGCAGTCTGCGGTCTCTTTTCCCAAAAATTTGCAAATGGATCACCTTTATCAACGGCCCGCTTTCGATACCCGATGATATGATATTTATAAACCTCGCCTAATTTGAAACCGGGAATGAAACCTTCCCAAACGCCACTCTTATCCCACCGGGGATATAATTCGTATGTATGATTTGTCCAGTCATTAAAATTTCCTTTTACAGAAACGGAGCTTGCATTAGGAGCCCAAACACAGAAATAAACACCCCATTCTCCATTAACCTGGATCGAATGTGAACCGAACTTTTGATATAAAGTATAGTGTGTGCCATTTTGAAAATTTGTGATGTCTTCATCCGTAAGTATTGAATAGTTCCAAACTGGTTTGGATGCATCAACAAAATTCTCGTCCTCATATTTCCTCTTTTTTGTCAGGGACATTGCTTTTTCAGAAGATTCTTCTTCACCACCTGTGGATTTTTTGTTCTTTTGCGTCATACGATTATTTAGTTCTGGCTTCCGCTTATGGAATATACAACCCTTTAACGTAAAATTAGTAGCTATTTCTCTTAGAATTCAACAAGATACAGGAATTTAGCGCCTTGTTTACCCCCGGCCTCTGAAAACGCCATTGATCACCTAACCTAAACCTCTGTCATCGCCATGAGAAAATTTTTGTTCTCACTGCTATTGTTGTTCGTCACATCACTGGCAATTTCACAATCGCAAACATTAAAAGGTATTTTAAAAGATACTTCAGAAAACCGGATCCTGATTAATACTGTTGTATCTGTTTTAAGTATGAATGATTCTGTACTGGTGAAATTTACCCGTGCCGATAAAGACGGCAATTTTAAAATAGAAGGATTAAAGGAAGGAAATTATATTCTCATGGTAACTCACCCTTATATGGGTGACTATTTTGAAAATATAGAAGTAAAATCAGGCACACCAATTGATCTGGGCCAGGTTCATCTTACACCCAAAAGCAAACTTCTTTCGGAAGTAATTGTAAGAAGTGGCTCTCCCATCAAGATAAAAGGTGATACACTTGTTTATACCGCTGATAGTTTTAAAGTAAGACCCGGCGCAAATGTAGAAGAACTATTGCGCCGACTGCCTGGCATCACCGTTGACAAAAGCGGACAAATCACGGCCATGGGTGAACGGGTGACAAAAGTCTTGGTGGATGGAGAAGAATTTTTTGGTACTGACCCGGGCATTGCAACAAAAAATATTCGTGCTGATGCGGTACAGGAAGTCCAGGTGTTTGATAAAAAAAGTGACCAGGCAGAATTTACCGGCATTGATGACGGGGTAAAAGATAAAACGATCAATCTTAAGATGAAAAAGATGGCTGGCTATTTTGGAAAAGTAGAATTAGGGGGAGGGTTGCCGGACAAATATGATAATACTGCAATGGCAAACTTTTTTAAGAATAAAAGGAAGATCGCTGGCTATGGGATAATGAGTAATACCGGCCAGACTAATCTTGACTGGCAAGATGCACAAAACTATGGCGGCGCCGCAGATAATATGACAAGCGGAATAACCGATGATGGCGGTATGTATATCATGTACGGTGGCGGCAGCGATGAAAATTATAGTGGTGGCAGAAATGGAATTCCCCAGAATTGGAATGCGGGTTTTCATTTCAGTGATAAATATAATAACGCTAAAACCAGCTTTAACACTGGTTATAAATTCTCAAAGGTAATTGCACCGGGAACAACAAAAACTTTTTCAGAAACGTATTTGCCTGATAGCGACCCATGGAGCAGCAATACCATCTCAGACAATCGCACATCAACAAACAAGCATGCGGTTAATATGACGATGGAATTCAATCTTGATTCAAACAATTCATTGAAATGGACCTCAAGGTTCAATAATAATTCAAGCCTTGCCGAAGTCGATTATTCTTCGGAAATGCTCGACGAGAATGGCGAATTTCTGAATAACAGCACAAGAAAAAGTAAAACCGAAACGGATAGGAATAATGTTGTATCCAACCTTTTGTACCGTCATAAGTTCAAGAAATTGTCGAGAACACTTTCCATTAATACAGACTTTAACTGGAACCGGTCACAATCCAATGGGTTACTATATTCCTTGAACAATTACTATGATAACGGAATTCTTAACCATCGTGACACAACCGACCAGGTTAACATAACCGACAACAATAACAAGACGATCAGCACCAGGGTTTCTTATACAGAACCTTTGCGAAAGGACTTTTATATGGAGATCAGCTATGGTTTTGCATACAACAATAGCCAAAGTGATCGCCTTACCAATATTAAAAGCATCAATGGCAAGTACGAGGAAATGGTTGATTCTCTAAGTAACTTCTTCATATTCAATCGTACTCAAAATACACCGGGACTCAGCTTCAGGATCAGCAAGAAAAAACACAACGTTACTTTTGGTACTGCTGTTGATTTTAACCATTTTGAAAAAAAG
>DASVAM010000653.1:0-4304 GCA_036376375.1 Chitinophagaceae bacterium | reverse complement strand
AGTGCAGGCGGTATATGTTCCTGCGGATGACTTGACTGACCCGGCCCCGGCAACAACATTTGCCCACCTTGATGCGACTACAGTATTAAGCCGTAAGATCGCCGATCTGGGTATCTATCCTGCGGTTGACCCGCTTGATTCTACTTCAAGAATTTTAACACCGAAGATCGTGGGTGATGCTCATTATAATACGGCAAATAAGGTGAAATTGATCTTACAGCGTTATAAAGAATTGCAGGATATTATCGCAATCCTTGGTATGGATGAATTGAGTGATGATGATAAAATGACCGTACAACGTGCCAGAAAAGTTCAGCGTTTCTTATCACAGCCGTTCCATGTGGCAGAAGCATTTACAGGTTTGAAAGGGGTACTTGTTCCAATTGAAGAAACGATCCGCGGTTTTAATATGATCATGGACGGTGAAGTGGACGAATATCCGGAAGCGGCATTTAACCTGGTAGGTACTATTGATGATGCAATGGAGAAAGGCAAGAAGTTGTTGGCGGCAGCGCAAGGCTAGGCCCCCTGTCTCCGCCTGAGGCGGAGAACTTAGGAAGTGGCATTCATTATTTGATTTGATAGTTCTTTTTATATGTTAGTTGAAAGATTGTGTAGCCGGCATTTGTTTTCCATGGCATCGTCTGTTGCGTCGCACTCTTCAACTCTTGATTCTTTAATCAACAATTAAAAAACAGTAGTCCACTTCAGCCCTTGGGGCTGTGTGGATGCTAAGCCTCCCCTTCGGGGAGGTTTGGGGGGGCTGCTTTTATGAATTTAGAAATACTTACTCCTGAAAAGAAACTATATTCCGGCGAAGTCTACGGCGTGCAAATGCCAGGCATCACCGGGAGTTTTGAAGTGCTGGAAAAGCATGCACCATTAGTAAGTGCATTAAGACCGGGAAGATTAAAGATTTTAAAAGACAAACAAAATCACCAGGCTCATTTTGATATCAAGGGTGGATTTGTAGAAGTATTAAATAATAAAGTAACAGTGTTGGTGGAAGGCGCAGTAGCTGTTGAATAAAACGGCCCCCTGTCCCCAAAGGGGAGACTTAGATAGTAGATTCCTTTTAGTTCTTTAAAAAAATTTCAGCCTTTGGTTCACTTTCAAAATTCAGGTTTGTGAGTTGGCAAGTCCCCTTTAGGGGATTTAGGGGCATAAGATATTTGGAAAACCTCCCGCTTCTGGCGGGATAAACTGTGCGTCCGGAAATGAAAACAAGTTGACCCTCTTCAGATGCCGATAGCTATCGGCAGGAGAGGGTTTTTTGTTCAGGTTACGGTTAGTTCATTTCGGTAAATAAAATTTCTTATCTCGCATTATTTTTAGAACCTCATTTTTCTCCTCTTTTGCTTTTTCGTAAGGCGAATCTATTTCAAGTGCTTTGTCATAAAAGTAAACCGCAGAATCATATTGACCATAGGATCTATATAGCGTTCCAATATTTAGGAAAGCGCCTCTTTTTTTGTCATAATTATACTTAATCGCATTGTAAAAGTCATTAATTGCACCTTTATCGTCTAAAAGCATCATTTTCGAATACCCTCTTTTAAAATAGTATTCACCATTCAATGGATTGACAGAAATTAACGAATCGAAACAATTTAAAGAGTTCTCATAATCTTTATTATTGTAAAAATGAGAAGCTCTATGAAAAATTTCTCCCTCATTGGGATTCGCCTTTTTGTTACTGGTGTTGCAACAAAATAATGGTGCTAAAAGTGTACAGTAAAATTTTTTTTTCATTGAGTTTAGATATCAATTAAATGGAATTAGGTAAATATTTATTTTGGTTGTTGCGTCCTCCTCTTTAATTCTTCCTCCGCATAACCAAACACTTTCTTCATCATATCAGTTTTTCTGAATTCATATTTGCTGCGTATCTGTTCTTCTTCGTTTGCCACCATGACGAACATACCATCAATTGCACGGGCTGCAATAAAATCAGTAAGATTTGGCTCTAATGGTTTGTTGATAAAAGGGATCAGATTGTACACACTTACTATTTGGTTCCAATCCTTATCCGCTCCCTGAACCTTAATATTACTGTCGACAATTGGGCGAAAAGCAACCATCAATTCAGGCGACATCGTTGCTTTAAAATAATCTGTGGCAGCATGAGTATTGTCTGTAACCAGGATATTCGCAGCATCTTTTATACTCATTTGTTTTACCGAGTTTAAAAAGATCGGTTTAGCAGCTTTTACTGCTGAAGTGGTAGCCCTGGTAAATTTTGCAGTTACCTGGTCAACTGTTTTATCCAATCCAAGATCACGCAGTGTTTTTTCAATCTTCGCAGCGTCGCCGGGAAATACAAAACGTACCAATGGATTTCCATTTGGATCGGCAAAGGCATCAAAACTTTTGAACAAGCCCTGGGTCAATGCATCTTTCAAACCAGCCACCATTTCAAATTCTGAAGGAATTATTGAAGAGGCGACTTTCTTCAACGTGTCGCAGGAGGCAAGAACAATCACAAAGCAATAAGCAACGATTAATATCTTTTTCATGTGATATTTTGAATTTTTTTTTAGCCACATGGTCCCGCCTTTTGGCGGGATTCATCGCTGAAAATATGATAGCTCGAAAATTTTATATCTCATTTCATAGAACAATTATCTTTATTGAAGTTAAATCAAATTATGAAAGCTTTTAATCTCATCTTTTGTCTTTTATTTGTTTTTTCTGCCGCCCTGCAATACAACGATCCTGATCCCTACATCTGGATACCCATATATATGTATGGCGCCGTACTCTGTTGGCTGGCATTTAGAAATAAATATTATCCGAAAGCATATTTAATTGGGATCATTATCTACCTCGTTTATGCCATTGGTTTATTCTTTTGGAAAAACGGCGTACTTGACTGGGTGACCAAACATAATGCCGAAGATATTGCTGCTACTATGAAAGCGGAAAAACCCTGGATAGAAGAAACAAGAGAGTTCTTCGGATTGTTGATCCTCATTATTGTTTTGCTGATAGATTATTTCTATGCAAGAAAAAGGGCTCACAGATGACACACCTGCCGCCGCAGGCAGGGATTTTCACAGGTTTTTTCTGTGTACTTCCGTGAAATCGGTGAGCTATTAAATCATTGTTTGTAATCAACCCTTGACAATCCAGAATCTTTATTTTTACTGAACCAACCAAGTCCATACTCAAGAATATACAATTTGCCATCGGGTCCAAGTTCCATATCAACAGGGGCTGCCAATTTTGTTCCCGGCATGAACGGTTCCATTTTATAGAAGTTGCCATTAGAATCAAGGGTAACTACTTTTATGAAATTTCTCATCCATTCATAAATGAATAATTTGCCATGATAATAATCCGGTAATCCTTTTTGACCCTTAAACATGTCTGAATAATAAACAGGACCAGCCATGGCCGTTCTTCCACCAGCGCCCATTTGGGGAAATGTGTTGTATTGCACTCCGTATGGATACCAGATAAAAGCCGGCGTCGCAGGTGGCAGCTCTTTTATTCCTGTATTGTTTTTTGAATTGTTAATTGGTTTTGCGGGATCAAATTTGGTTAATGTTTTTCCGGTATTATAATCATAATCATAATAGGCGTAGTTATTTCCTATAAATAAAGGCCAGCCAAAATAACCAGCTTTCCTTGCCTGGTTTATTTCATCATAACCCTTCGGTCCTCTTGTTTCCAGGCTGTCTTTATCGGAATCCGGCCCAACATCACCCCAATACAAATAATTATTTTTTGGATCAACTGACAGGCGATAAGCATTTCTTGTTCCCATTGCATAGATCTCAGGTCTTGTATTCGGCTGACCTTTTGCGAAAAGATTTCCGTCAGGAATACTGTATGTTCCATCCTCATTCACCTTTATTCTTATCACTTTTCCCCGAAGGTCATTGGAATTTGATGAAGATCGTCTTGCATCATATTGTTCAAGTCCTTTCCTGTTATCGAGTGGAGCAAAACCATGATTGGCTATTGGATTCTTTGGTACATCAAAGGGGGTAGAATTATCACCGGTAGATAAATACAATAATCCATCACCGCCAAAGGCAATAGAGCCGCCTGTGTGACAACAGATCTCTCTTTGCGAATAGAACTGCAATACAATCTTTTCAGAATTCATATCTATCTTATCGTCTTTCAAAGTAAATCTTGACAATCGATTTACGGAGGTATCGTTGGGGGAATAAAAAATATACACCCAGTTGTTCTTGGCAAAATTTGGATCCTTACAGATGCCAAGCAATCCTTCTTCAGCATTCACATTGGTGTCAATTTTAGATTTGAAGTAAACGTCCAGCTTGCCAGCAGGC
>DASVAM010000632.1:0-5506 GCA_036376375.1 Chitinophagaceae bacterium | reverse complement strand
GCCTGGAGAAGCCTTTGGAAAAATAAGACCTTTTCCGCTATCAATATATTTGGTTTATCAATCGGTGTGGCGGCTTTTCTAATGATCATAAATTATCTGCGTTTTGAATATAGCTATGATGATGCACACCTAAAAAAAGACAGGATCTATCGAGTGCCGATGATGACGAAAGAAAAAGGCGGGAAGGAGCAAACTTTTGCATTTACATATCCTGCTGTGGCGCCGGCCTTGAAAAGAGATTTTCCGGAAATAGCAGAAGCGGCCCGCTTCCGCAGGCAAGGAGGTATTGTTACTTTTAAAGATCAGAAAATTGTAGAAGCGGGCCAGGTGTACTACGCAGATGCCGCACTGTTCAATATTTTTTCTTTTCAGTTTGTAAAAGGAAATGCTGCATCCGCATTTAAAGAGCTCAATGATGCAGTAATAACAGAAGAAACAGCGAAGAAATATTTTGGTAATGAGGACCCGATCGGTAAGCCGCTTCGTTATCGAAATGAGGATTATATAGTAAAAGGAGTGCTGGAAGACATACCGGCCAACTCACATATCCGTTTCAATATTCTTCTTAATTATGAAAAATATATTCAGCTAACCGACGGCGCTGCAAATACAAGTTGGGGCTGGTCCGATTTCTATACCTATGTGTTAGTAAAGCCGGGAACCAATGTAAAAGCATTGGAAGCAAAGCTTCCTGCCTTTACGGAACGTTATATGGGTGCTGATATGAAGGAAAGAGCTTATGAAAACTTTTTTTACCTCCAACCGTTGAAAGATATTCATGTAAAATCGAAATATGATTATGAAATGGCTGGCAATGGAAATCTTTCTTACCTTAAATATTTAGGTATTGCCGCACTATTCATTCTTTTTATAGCCTGGATCAATTATGTCAATCTTTCCACTGCGCATTCATTGGATCGTTCAAAAGAAGTCGGTATACGTAAAGTTGTTGGGGCCGGAAAGTTTCAGTTGGTTCGCCAGTTCCTGGGGGAATCTCTTTTTATTAATATCATCGCGATCATTATCGGCATTGTCATCTTTCGATTGACATTGTCCTCTTTTTCGAGGTTTGTTGAAAAGGATATCACCTATTTAAATGTAACCGATTGGCGATTCTGGTTGTTTATGTTATTGGTCTTTTTAGCAGGTAGTTTGCTGGCGGCCTTTTACCCGGCCTTTATACTTTCATCTTTTCAGCCGATCTACTCAATCAAGACATCACCGGGAGGATCCGGATCAATAGGAGGTAAAGGTTTTCTGAGAAAGTCGTTGGTGGTAGTACAATTTATTGCCGCCATAGTTTTGATAGCAGGAGCAATCGGCTTTTATAAACAATTGCATTTTATGCAAACTCAAAAATTGGGAATAGATATTGATGAGACACTGGTGGTTCAACAAACGGCAAACACAGATAGTTCAGGTATTCCCTCTTTCAATGCCTTTATTAATGATATGAAAGCCAACCCGGCGGTGCAGTCTGTTACTGCATCCACTTCGGTGCCCGGGGGTGAAATTGGTGGCTCATCGGGTTATTACCTGAGGAACTCGTTAGCCGGAAAGCGATGCAGGAATCTGGGAGTCGATAAAGAGTTTGTCCCTTCTTATGGATTGCAGATTGTGGCTGGCAGAAACTTTTCGAATGATCGGCCACCTGTTGATACAAATACGATCGTCAATGTATTGTTGAACGAGACGGCAGTAAAAGTTTTTGGATTGGCTACTAATGAAGAAGCAATTGGCAAAAAACTCAGTGATGGAGGCGGGTATCAGTACCAGGTGATCGGGGTCGTGAAAGACTGGCACCAGGAATCCCTGCAAAATAGTTTTGATCCCGTTGTTTTTTACCCGGAAGAGGAAAGAAATCTCGGTGCGTTTTCATTAAAGTTCAAAACCAATGATCTTCCGGCGTTTCTGGATTTTGTTAAGCAAAAGTGGAGTCAATATTATCCTCAAAGCCCCTTCCGATTTATATTCTTAGATGAAAGATTCAATGCCCAATACAAAAGTGACAGACTATTTTCTACAGTCCTTTGGTTATTTACGGCCATAGCAATTTGTGTAGCCAGTCTTGGTTTATTTGGTTTATCACTTTTCACCGTTGCAAAAAGAAACAAAGAGATCAGTATTCGGAAAGTGCTGGGAGCAACGGCGTTCCAGATCTCAAGCCTTATCACGAAAGATTACTTAAAACTTGTTTTAATAGCAGGCGTGGTTGCCTTGCCGGTAGCCTTTACCCTGGTAAATAACTGGTTGAAAGATTATGCATTCCATATCCATATTGGCGTGTGGTTTTTCTTTTTACCCGTCATTATGATCGTGTTGATCGCATTGTTAACAGTCCTGTACCAATCGTTGAAAGCTGCCTTTTCCAACCCGGTTAAAAATTTACGTTCAGAATAAATTTTATTTTATGATAAAGAATTATCTAAAAGTGGCGTGGAGAAATTTGATGAAGAATAAGATTTTTTCTTTCATCAACGTATTTGGCTTGTCCATCGGTCTTACTTGTTGTATGCTGATTGCCCTGTATTTGCATAACGAATTAAGTTATGATAGTTATCACAAAAACGTCAACAGCATCTATCAGCTGGGCACTACGTTTGTAAAAGAGGGAAAGGAAGACAGGACGGCCAATACACCCGCGCCCATGGCTAAGACGATGCAGTTGGAGTTCCCGGAAATTGAAAAGTCAACCCGGTTGTTGAAAATGTTCGCTGATGACAGAACCCTTTTTCAATATATAGATGCAAACGGAAACAGGAACTCCTTTTTTGAATCAAAAGGTTTTGTAGCCGACTCCACTTTTTTCCAGGTGCTTACCTACAACTTCAAAGAGGGTGATCCCGCAACAGCGTTGATGAACCCAAATTCAGTGGTGATCAACGAAGCGACTGCCAAGAAAATATTCGGACGTGAGTCACCGATCAATAAAACATTGTTCATAAGCAGCAGCACAATAGGCGACGGGGATTTTAAGGTAACCGGCGTTTTTACTGATCCGCCAAATCCTTCGCATATTGACGCTGGTTTTATTTTGTCAGCAGGAAGCGGGTCCAGCAATGGTTTTTTTGGAAGGCAGAATGACCTAGCGTCGAACAATATGTTCCATACTTATTTTTTGCTCAAACCGGGGGTTGATGCAAAGAAATTGGAGGCTAAATTTCCTGCATTCATCGACAAACATGCAGCGGCAGGTTTGAAAGCGATGGGCTTTTACAAAAAGCAATTTTTGACTGCGATAAAAGATGTACACTTACATGCAAATACTTCCAGTAATGTTTCTCCACCCGGCAGTGTTACTTATTTATATATTCTTGGCTCAATAGCATTGTTCACTTTACTGATCGCCTGTATCAATTTTATGAATCTTTCAACAGCCCGTTCTTCCAAACGTGCAGCGGAAGTAGGAGTGCGAAAAGTATTGGGTGCCGAAAAAGCTTCATTGATCCGTCAATTCATCGGGGAGTCGGTAATAATGTCGATGATCGCTTTCATCTTTGCGCTGGTTTTTGCCAAAGCATTACTTCCCTTATTTTCCAGGCTATCGGCTAAAGAAATAGTTTTTTCTTTCCAGGAGCACGGTATTTTGCTGGTAGGCTTTTTATTGCTTGCACTATTGACCGGTTTATTGGCGGGTAGTTATCCTGCATTCTATCTCTCGTCCTTTCAGCCGGTAAAAGTTTTGAAAGGAAAGATCACCAATTCACTTGCTGCCAATTCCCTCCGGAAAGGATTGGTTGTATTTCAATTTGTGATCTCCGCCGGACTGATCGTAGCGTCTGTGATCATTAATGACCAGATGCAATATTTGAAAAATAAGGACCTGGGCTTTGATAAAGACGGGCAGATAGTGATCCCGTTAAGAAGCAGCACAGCAAAGAATAGTTATGCAGCTTTGAAAGAAGAATTGAAGAAGAATTCGCAAATAGAGAATGTCGGCGCTTCTATGTATTATCCCGGCATTATAAATCCCAGTGATATGCCATTGTACAAAGAAGGCGACAATATGAACAGTGCCAAAAGAACATTTATGAACTGGACCGATGCAAGCTTTTTACAAACATTGGGAATAAAAGCCGTTGCAGGCCGGTTATTCTCACCTGAATTTCCAGCTGATACGACCTTTAGAATGGTGTTAAATGAAGAAGCGATACATAAGATCGGATTTAAGAATTCACAGGATGCAATCGGAAAGAAAGTTGGTATTGACTGGCAGGGTCAAACCTATTGGTGGGAAATAGTTGGTGTTGTAAAAAATTTTCATTTTGTTGATCTTCATACAGCTATTGAACCTTATGGGTTTCAACTTAACAACAGCCAAAGCTTCAATTACCTGGTAGCTCATGCAAAAACTAATAACATCGGCAGTGTCCTGCAATCGATCGGGAATACATGGAAAATATTAAATCCTAATGAACCCTTCGAGTATACTTTTCTGGACGATGATTTTCAAAAAAACTATGAGGCAGATAACCGGCTGGCATCCATTGTGAGAAACTTTACCATCATTGCCATATTAATTTCCTGTCTTGGTTTATTTGGGTTGGCTACGTTCAGCGCTGAACAAAGAACAAAAGAGATCGGGGTACGGAAAGTGCTGGGTGCAAGTGTTGGTAACGTGGTGGGTCTGCTATCAAAAGAATTTTTAAAGCTGGTATTCGTGGCCATCCTTATTGCATCTCCCGTTACCTGGTTCGTGATGAATAAATGGTTACAGGATTTTGCTTACAGGACTAATATCAGCTGGCTTGTTTTCGCCATTACTGCTGCGATAGCTATTGGCATTGCATTGTTAACGATAAGTTTCCAGGCAATAAAGGCGGCACTGGCAAACCCGGTGAAATCATTAAGAACAGAATAAACAAGTTAAAGCCATTAGCTTTTAGCTATAAGCTAATAGCTAATGGCTCACAGCTAAAAGCTTTTTTTATGATAAAAAACTATTTCAAAGTAGCCCTGCGCTATCTTTTCAGGAACAAGGAGTACACGGCAATAAATATTCTTGGTCTTGCCATTGGAATAACGGCCTGTATGCTGATCATGCTCTTTGTTCGCAGCGAATGGAGTTATGATAAGTTTCATACAAAGGCAGACCGGATCCACCGTGTTTGGTTGCAGGAAATTTATGAAGGACAAACTTTCACCAATACGATAACGCCGCTACCGCTTGGAGCTGTGATGAAAGAAAATATGCCGGACATTGAAGCATCCTGTCGTGTTACGAATTTCAACACATTTGTTCAGAATGGCGGTAACCGGTTTAATGAATCCATCAACCTGGTGGATTCAAACTTTTTCGAGGTGTTTGACTTTGGAATGGCTGAGGGAGATAGAAGCAATGTGTTTCGCAATAGTAACTCAATCGTGATATCAAAAGAGATTGAGAAAAAATATTTTGGAAAGGAAAGGGCTATCGGCAGGAACCTGGAGCTGCAACTCGGAGATCAGAAATTTTTATTTACCGTCACTGCCATCGCAAAAAAAGTACCGCAGGAATCAAGCATCC
>DASVAM010000622.1:0-5226 GCA_036376375.1 Chitinophagaceae bacterium | reverse complement strand
GATGGATCTTGAAAACAATAGTTTACAATTTGATAATGATAATAATCCGCGGACAAAGTATGGAATAGACTATGCACATTTTAAAGGTGATTCTGTTACAATAGAAGCAAATGATCTTTTATTATCGGTCGATTCGATAGCCGGAAAAATAAAAAAAGCATCTTTCAAAGAGAAAAGTGGTTTTGTCTTACATGAACTACGGGGAGAGTTTTTATACTCTAACACACGTACTTTTTTGAAAGACCTTTATTTGAAAACACCGGGAACCGAGTTAAAAAGATCCGCTTCACTTACTTATTCATCTTTTAAGGACCTGCAGGAAAATTTTCCGGATACCGAGATCGATGCAGATATTGTAAACAGCCATGTGCAGGTGAAAGACATTCTTGCTTTTGCGCCGAAATTACGTTCTCAACCGGCTTTTGCAAATGCGAATGCAATATGGTATATCAATTTACAGGGAAATGGAACACTTCAATCGATGCATATTGCCAACTTACAATTCCGGGGTTTAAAGAATACACAGATCGACGCAAGCGGTTCTTTAGCCACGACCAATGATCCAACAAGAACCGACGGAGCCTTAAGGATAAGAAGGCTGCATACAAATCAAACCGATATTGCTTTATTCACCGGCACGCGCCTGTCGAATGAACAGATCAATTTGCCTGAGGAATTTGATGCACAGGGAACAGTTGCCGGGTCGATCAATAATCTTTCAACGAATCTAACAATTAATTCCTCAGTTGGCACCGCAACTGTAAATGGGAAGTTTACAAATCTTAGTGATCCTAAGAAAGCTACTTATAATGCCTTGGTGAGAACAAACTCCCTGGATATCGGGTATATTTTAAGAAATGATCAGCTTAAAAATATCAGTGCGAATGTTAATGTTTCGGGACAGGGATTTACGCCCGGCAATATCAATACAAATTTCAAAGGTGAGGTTTATTCAGTTGATTATAATAATTATGTATATAGAAATATCAATGTAAATGGAAGTATCAAAGGTTCTTCTCTAAATGTAGTAACAGATATAGATGATCCTAATCTGGACCTGGATGGTACACTGACGGGTAATATATCCGCCAATCCTTCATTTCATTTTACAGGAATGTTAGATAGCATCAAGACATTTCCGTTGAATCTTACTCCGCAACCAGCAATCGTCAGGGGAAAGATCGATGCGAACATACCAGTGATGAATCAAAATTATCTGGAGGCAAATGTTTTAATGACAAATGCGTTGCTGGTGTCAGCCGACCAACGATTAGCATTAGACACGATCGAATTTGTTTCCGGCAGAAATGACACCGCTCAATTTATGACCTTACGAAGCGATGTAGCCAATGCAAGATTAAGCGGGCAATATCGTTACATGGATCTCGGTAAGATCTTTCAAAAAAGTATTGAGCCATATTTCCAGGTCGCTCCTGCAAATACCCTGGCTGATATACAGCCCCATAATTTTTCCTTCGCTGCTGATATCTCGAACGCTCCCGCTCTTACCGCATTTGTGCGGGGGTTAAGATCATTTGAACCGATCCATATTGAAGGAAGAGTGTCGACAGAACAGGGATTACATGCTACTGCCACTACACCATTCATTTCTTATAATGGAAATGACATAAGGGGTGTAAATCTTAAAATAAATACAACTGAGCGGGGATTACAATTCACCGGAGACATACAGCATATAACGGGCGTTGGGCATAATCTTTATCACACAACTGTTAATGCGATCGCATTGAATAATAAGATCGATTTTAGCTTAGACATCGATGATCAAAATGGGCAGGATAAATATTATTTAAGTGGATTGGTGACACAGCCGTCACAGGGAAATTACACGGTTAATCTTCGTTCGGACAGTTTACTGCTAAATTATGAAAAGTGGACGATCGCGGCCAATAATTCAATTGCCATTACAAAGGATAATCTCATTGCTAATAATTTTTCATTGCAAAAAAATGATCAACGACTGTCGCTTCAAAGCGAAGGCGAACTATTAAATGTTGGGTTTACCAATTTTCAATTATCAACGATTACGGCGATTCTAAAATCAGATTCGTTGCTTGTCAATGGTTCCATGAATGGAACGATGGCATTTCGAAATATTTTGAGACAACCTGTTTTCACCAGCGACCTTGCGATCAATGATCTGAGCATGAAAGGTGACACCATCGGCAATGCTGTTGTAAAAGTTGATAACCTTACCGGCAACCGTTACAATACAAACGCAACCATAACAGGCAGAGGAAATGATATTGCGTTGACGGGTTCATTCGCTCCCCAGGGCCAAAGCGACATTGCGCTGGATCTTGATCTTGTTGTGCGGCAAATGCAGCTCGCTACTATGGAAGGCGCCTTTGGAGGGCTGATAAAAAATGCTTCGGGCAGTATAAATGGCAACATCAGTATCACAGGAACAGTCAACCAGCCAAAAGTAGATGGACCAATAAATTTTGACAAAGCAAGTTTTGCTACCACCTTCCTGGGAAGTCAATATAGAATAGATGGTGAAAAGATCAACGTAACGGAGAACGGTTTTCAGTTCGATGATTTTGTCATCAGGGATACAGCCAATAATATTCTTCGATTGGACGGTAGTGTACAAACACCCAATTTCATTAATTACAATTTTGATCTTGATGTGAATGCTGACAACTTCCAGGTTCTTAATACCACAAAAAAGGATAATAAGATCTACTATGGCAAACTGGTCGTCACTTCGAACATGCATGTAGGCGGAACAGAAGCAGTTCCGAATGTTGATGGGAATATCACCGTGAATGAAGGAACTGATCTTTCTGTTGTCATTCCTCAACGGGATGCTGGTGTTGCGGCAAGAGAAGGGATCGTGGAATTTGTAGATATGGATGCGCCGGAAAATGACTCACTTTTTCCTGATTACGATTCGTTAAATATTTCTCCATTTAGAGGTATGGAGATAATTGCCAATATTGAAATAAGAAAAGAAGCGGTCTTTAATATAATTATAGATGAAGCAAATGGAGATTTCATAAATATACAGGGCGAAGCCATGTTATCAACAGGTATCGATCCGAGCGGAAAGATCACGTTGGTTGGTAACTATGAGCTGGAAAAAGGATCTTATGAGATCACTTTTAATTTTTTGCGTCGTCGTTTTGATATTCAAAAAGGAAGCCGGATCACCTGGTTTAATGAGCCTACAAAGGCCACATTGGAGGTAAATGCAACCTATATTGCCAACACACCTCCCATCGATCTCGTGCAAAATCAAATTGCCGCCTCTTCGCAAGCTATTCGAAATACTTATCTGCAGAAGCTACCTTTTGAAGTTCGTTTAAAAATGACCGGTGAGTTGATGAAGCCAGAGCTCGCATTCGATATTGTATTGCCATTGGACAAGAACTATGGAGTTTCCAACGATATCATTACACAGGTAGACCGAAGACTCCAGGAGCTAAGACAGGAACCGGGAGAAACCAACCGCCAGGTATTCGCTTTATTGTTATTGGGTCGCTTTGTTGGACAAAATCCATGGGCGAGTAGCTCTCCGATGTTCAGCGCCTCTTCTTATGCCCGTCAAAGCGTAAGCAAGCTCATGACTGAGCAACTGAACCGGCTTGCAGCGGGACTTATTGATGGTGTTGATCTCACATTTGACGTAACCTCTACGGATGATTATACCACCGGCGAACAGCGTAGCAGAACTGACCTGAACATCGGCTTAAGCAAACGCCTTCTTAATGAGAGGTTAACCGTTTCTGTCGGCAGCAATTTTGAACTGGAAGGACCAAAGAATACCAATCAGAAAGCAAGCAATGTGTTTGGTGATCTCAATATAAATTACTCGCTGAGTCGTGATGGCCGGTATATGATACGGTTTTACAGGAAAAACAGGTATGAAGGAATTGTGGATGGTTATATCATCGAAACAGGACTGAGTTTTTTGATCAGTGTGGAATATAACCGCTTCGTTGAATTATTCAGGAAACGAAAAAATCAAAGAGTGGATGGCGTGAACTATCAAAACAAACAAAATTGAAACCGGGTAAAATTCATATTATTTTTTTGATGACGATCTGTTTTTTTATGATCGCCTGCAATAATACAAGACACTTGCCGGCAAATGATAAATTATATACCGGGGCTAATGTACAGGTCAACGGTGCTTCAACAGTTCGTGAGAAAAAAGTATTGGCCGAAGATCTTGAGGGTTTAACAAGACCAAAACCTAATTCAAAATTTCTTGGCATGCGATTGAAGCTTTCCATTTATAATTTATTCAGAAAGAAAAAGGAGAATTCTTTTTTTGGAAGGATCAGGACTAAAAATGGTGAGCCGCCGGTATTGTTAAGCCAGGTTGACCTGCAATCAAATGTCCACTTGTTACAGAGTCATATGGAAAACAAAGGTTATTTCCACGCAAGAGTATCAGGTGATACAATAATAAGACGTAAGAAGGCAAATGCCCGTTATAATGTGGAAGCGGGTATACAATATAAAATCGCCGCGGTTCATTTCCCCTCCGATAGCAATGCATTGCTGGCTGCCATCAACAAAAGTAGCAATGAAACATTGTTGATCCCCGGAAAATCATTCGATCTTGATGTGATCAAAGCGGAAAGGATACGCATCGATGCTTATTTGAAAGAAAGAGGGTTCTATTTTTTCAGCCCGGAATTTATTTTAGTCAGGACAGATACAACACTGGGCAATCATCTGGTAAATATGTATATAACAGTCAAACAGGATATTCCCGGCGAATCAAAAGAGGTTTACAGGATAAAAGATGTACAGATCTATACAGGGTATAGTCTGAATATGGAACGAATAGACAGCAGCAGATCCCAGGCGCAATATTACAAAGGCTATTATATCATTGACAGGAGAAAAAGATACAAGCCCTGGTTGTTCAGCGAGACGATGAAGTTTGAACCCGGAGATGTGTACAATCGCACTGATCATAATTTTACACTCAGCCGTCTTGTCAATCTCGATCTTTTCAAATTTGTAAAGAACAGGTTTGAGATCAACCGGCAAACTGATTCAGCGTACCTGGACGCATTTTATTATCTCACGCCATTGCCAAGAAAATCTTTAGGCGCGGAGTTTTCTGCCGCCACAAGATCGAACAATCTGAATGGGTCCCTGATATCAGTGAATTGGAAAGACAGAAATGTTTTCAAAGGAGGGGAGCACCTGATCTTAAGCGGCTATACTGGAGCAGATGTTCAA
>DASVAM010000573.1:0-2137 GCA_036376375.1 Chitinophagaceae bacterium | reverse complement strand
TTCATAACCACCTCTTGCACCACCAAAACGCAAAAAATCACTGCGGTTAGCAAGTTTGTAGTTCCAATCCAGCTTAAACGAAATTTTCTGACCCGGCTTTAATGGAGTTGGCAGGTCAACTTTCATCATTGTTTTGTTGATGTGATATTTCAGGGGCTTTCCGGCAACATCAGTGAGTTTAGTAATATTAAAACCATAGCCATTGTCAGTTCTTCTTTCTTCATACCTGTCCAGTACTTTGTCGGTTGACTGGTTATTAGCCGGCATCGGGTTTTGAGTTTGGTAATTGGCATTGTTAACGGTGCTATGCTGGTTTTCGTCAAGCTGCAACCACAAATAATTGAGTACATCCGGAGAATTGTTGTAATACGTAATGACCTCCGAACCAGTAAGCACATTCTTCACTTCATCCAGCTCACATTTGATATCATAGTCAGCACGCATTTGCCAATACCTGGCTCCGGGTGCACCACTGGCGGTTCGCTGTTCATTCGGTGTCGGCAAGATCGTTCCTAATTGCTCAAACTTGTTTGCATGATTACTGTTTGCATTGTTCTTGATATCCTGGGAAAATGCAAAGCCATAAAATGCTAAACTGAAAGCAAAAAATAAAATGATACGTTTCATGTCTCTTACAGGTTTTATTTAATAAAATTATTTTTACGATGGCCATCTTTCAATGGCGGTTACTAACGCGTTGCTAAAAGCGCAGGCTGATGCAAATATTACCCACTCCCTGCGATTGGCTTTAAAAACATTCAAAACAATAAATGATATAACAAGGATGATCAACACGACCACAATTTGCCCGGCTTCCAGTCCCACGTTAAAGCCAAACAGCCCCCAGCCCAGGCTTTGGTCACTGGCCAACGCCAGGCGGATCGTATTTGCAAAACCCAATCCATGTATCAGCCCAAAGAACAACGCCAAAAAATAATTGATACGGATAGTTTTTGGTGTAAACTTTTTCAGAAACAAGTTGGTAACGGCTGTAAAAATGATGGTACAGGGAATCAAAAACTCTACCCAATTGCTGTTAATGGTAATTATTTCCTTAACACTTAAAAATAATGTAACTGAGTGCCCGATCGTAAAGGCTGTGACAAGAATAAGCACCTGTTTCCAGTCTTTGATCATATATATTGCAGCCAGCGCCAAGATAAAGAGCTGGTGATCCAATGCATCACGGCCTATAATATGTTGCCAGCCAATTCTGAAATAAAACGAAAAATCACTCATAGTTGAAAACGCCCTGCTACAATGCCATCCATAAAATATTAACAACAATCCTTAACAGGGCATCAAAATAAAGCAGACTTTTGTGGTAATAAAAATTAATTTGGTTAATGGCAATAGATTTCTATAAATGGCTATTGGTCCCCATTTCTTCCATTTTATTGTTTGCCAATGGGAAAAAAGAGAATTTATTTACACAAAGAACCATCCATCCGCTCCATCTTGCAACCGTAGAAATCGATCATAATGCGGCCGATAAAACACTGGAGATCACCTGCAAAACTTTTTGGGATGATTTTGAAAGTATTTTAAGCAAGCTGAACAATTCAAAAGTGGATCTGAGCAGTGACAAGGCGATTGCTGATAATAACAAAAAGATATTTGAATACATTAAATCACACCTGCAAATAACGGCGGATGGCAAACCGGTGCAACTAAGTTTTGTGGGGTATGAAAAAGAAGATGTGGTGGTTTATTCCTACCTGCAGGCCGATAATATCAGTTCACTAAAGAATGTCAATATCTTCAATACGATCATGCATGACATGTTTGATGACCAGGTGAATATTATACATGTGCTGGTGAACGGAAACAGGAAAAGCACAAAGCTTGATTATCCCGCAACTTCGGCGAAGCTCGAGTTTTAATGCTCCTGGGATTCGGGGGGTTAATCCATCTCCTGCCTTATTTCAGTACTAATATTGACGAGTACCTTATCGATCCTGTGCCCATCCATGTCAATTATTTCGAACTTAAATCCTCTCCAATCGAATTTGTCGCCGGCATGAGGAATTCGTTCAAGTTCGTGTAAAATAAAACCAGCGAGTGTATCAAATTCATGTTCTCCTTCATTCATCCATTCTTCTTTATCAAAGCGGGAAAGAAAATCGTAAAACGGGAT
>DASVAM010000572.1:0-2921 GCA_036376375.1 Chitinophagaceae bacterium | reverse complement strand
TGTTCAAGTTTATGACAGTGGAGCAGGTAGACACCACGATATTTTTCAAACCGGATCAATACCTCAACAGTTTCCCCATCTTCGAGCAAAACGGTGTCCTTCCATCCATTTTCCCAGGGATATGTCAGGTTACGGCCACCTTTTCTTGATAAAACCTGGAAATGTGCACCGTGAACATGCACCGGGTGCGGAGCATTACCATTTGTCTTAAAGATCCATTTTTCTGTTTGCCCAAACGGCACGGTCCAGTCAATGCGATCCATTCCATATTCAAGACCATTGATCTTACTCATTGCGTCAAAACTGAATGTCCTGGTTACAACAGGGCTGCCTAATCCGGGAATAGTCGATAGTACAGACGGTAAGTTAACTTCAGGCCCCACAGAAGTGCTATTTACTATAAACTCCAGAATATCCCAACCTGCACGAGGATCCCGAAGTAATATCTTGGTGCCATTCGTAACAGATCTGAAGTCCACCAGTACATCTACTCGCTCACCGTTTGAAATGTCAATATAGGGTATGTCGACCGCAGCGGGCAACAACCCCCCGTCATTACCGATCAGCCTGAAATTTGCATTATTGCTGAGCGATAAACCAAATATTCTCGAATTAGCTCCGTTTACGATGCGAAGCCGGTAAACTGCTCTTTCGACGTCAACGAATGGACTACGTGTGCCATTTACCAGCGGGATCTTTCCAAACATTCCACCGCTTGCTGGTTTGTAGGAAAGATTGTTATTCTTATCAAGGGTAGCATCGCGAAGTATCAGCGGAATTTCATAAACACCTGATGGAAGATTTAATGACGCTTCTTCATCATCATTGATGATAAAAGCACCGGCTTGTCCCAGGTAGACTTGTTTGCCGGTAAGCATGTGTGGATGTGGATGATAAAAATTCAATGAAGCCCGTTGATCGATGGTGAAATCATAATCATAAACATCATCTTTTGGTATTGCCTGCATCGGCTGGCCATCATTCTCGTGACTCACTATCAAGCCGTGCCAGTGAGTGATTGTTTCTTCCGGCAAATGATTTTGCAATTTTATTGTCACGCGGTCGCCCTTGTTTGCCCGAATAGAGGGACCGGGAAATTCTCCATTATAGGCCCAAACTTTTGACGTCACGGTGCCCCCAAGATTACTAATAGCTTCCTGGGAATGTAAGGTGCCATTAAGAGATAGTGAAGAAGGCATTTTCAGCCGGTAGCGTTGTGTCACTGTGCCGCCACCGCCTCTGGCCGCCATCATATCAAGATGTGACGCAGATTCATTTTCGAACAAACTTTTTTTGCAGGAAAATATAACTGAAGTCCCCATTGCCGCGGAAACAATAGAAACAAAATCTCTTCGCTTCATGCCAAATGAATTTTAAAATGAATAAATATCTTCAGTAAGGCAGGACAAAACTGAAGTTGGTGATTGAATAAGATATGAGATCCGGATTTGCTGAGTCAAAAATAGATCGTGAATTTTTTTGCTCTTATGACGTTAATCACGGGCGGGATTGATTCTTTCAGGAATATCACTTTTGCTAATTGCATTCACTGGTTTCTTATCTTGTGTGGTCATGGAGATCAAAGAAGCAAAATACCTCATCAGTAGCCCATCCGTTGATAAGTGTCCAAAACCTGACAAGCCGGAATATGCATTTATTGGCCGGAGTAATGTCGGCAAGTCCTCCCTGATTAATATGCTGACCGGGAAAAGAGAATTGGCAAAGGTTTCCGCCAATCCCGGTAAAACTCAGATGATAAACCATTTTGAGATCCGTTCTTCAAAGGAAAAAAAATGGTATCTCGTCGATCTGCCCGGGTATGGGTTTGCGATTGTCTCTCAAAAACAAAGAAAGGGCTGGCAAAAGATGATAGATGATTACATAAGAAACAGGGAGAATCTTATGAATCTGTTTGTATTAATAGACAGCAGGCATGAACCACAAAAAAAGGATATTGATTTTATTAATAAGTTAGGGGAGTGGCAAATACCTTTCTCTGTTGTTTTTACAAAATCGGATAAAAATAAACCGGGTGCCACGATAAGAAACGTTAATGATTTTATGAAAACATTGTCCCGAACATGGACTGAGTTGCCGGTTCATTTTGTTAGCTCTGCTACAAAAGGAGAAGGAAGGAAGGAGATCCTCGATTATATAGAACAGCTAAACACAAATCTTTAAAATGTTCAGACCGTGTGAAAAAAAGGATTTTTACCTGTATGAATTGAGAAAATTAACTGTTATCTTGCATCGGATTTAGCCGTCGAAATATGAGGAAAATCTTATCTGAAAGAAATATCGCTACCTTGTTGTTTGTTTTGGTCCTGCTCGCCTTTTCTTTTGCCCATGAAGATTCAAAGAAAAGAAGTTTGAACTATAACGTGTCTACGGAATATTTATCCCCTGACAAAAGAGTTCCGGTTCTTACGGAAAATCCTGTGATGGAAAAGACGGTTGCAAAGAAGAATTAATCAAACTGATGATCAGTTGACCACCTTATTTGCGCAGCTGCTGCTGGCAAAGGCCTCCGGTTTTGCTTTAAAAGCGAAGCCCATTCCCAATATATAACCCATTGCTTCTTTAAGTGCATCATTACTCTTGAAGTGCGGATTTGTGTTGATGTCCGCGTGTACTTCCATATCTACATCATAAACGGTAAAAAGATTACATAGCTCATAGGCGATCTCGATACTCTTCGCTACTTCGAGGAGCATTCTTTCCTTGATGGTGAATTGTTGTTTAGTTTTTTCGTTATGGATGAACATAAAGCCGCCATGGCCCTCCCTTAGAAAAACGATTACAGTGGCAAACTCTGTTTCCTTTCCTTTTACCTGGGAATCGGTGCCGATGCATACTTTGAGGCGGTAGCCTTTTTCGGTTTCCCGTTTTATGGCATTTTCCACGGCTTCATGGATAGGGAT
>DASVAM010000372.1:0-7627 GCA_036376375.1 Chitinophagaceae bacterium | reverse complement strand
GTAGAATTTCCAACGGGCAGTGGTAATTGGATCACTCATGGTGAAGTGGCAAATGAAATCTCAATGCGACTTATTTCAATCTTCCGGAGAGATGAACGCGGTCATCGCCCCGTAAATGATGGCTATGAAATTTATCGCGACGAACATTTCAAAGATCTTGTTTTGTTCTATGAATATTTTCATGGTGATTCGGCACGCGGTGTAGGCGCTTCGCATCAGACCGGTTGGACTGGGGTAGTGGCGGAATTAATTAACCGGGTCGACCGTACTGAGGAAGGTCAGAAAGTAGGAAAGCCGGTAAGCCCGAAAGAAATGTTGGCGATATGACGTGACCTGTTATAAAAACGGACTTTCCGACTTCCCGACTTCCGGACTCCCGCACTCAAACATTATAATATGCAATTAAAAAAAGAGGAATCCTTTCTCCAGGATTTTAATAAAGCTTCCGGATGTGAGTATCTCGAAACAAATGGACTCGGAGGTTGGAGTGGCTCATCAATTGTCGGTGCGCATACAAGAAGGTATCATGGATTGTTAGTAGCGGCCATCCATCCGCCAACTGACAGAATGGTTTTGTTGTCAAAACTTGATGAAGCAATTGCTTTTGGAGAAAGAAGATTTGAGTTAGGCTGCAATAGGTATGAGGGAGACATTGTTCACCCAATGGGGAATCAATATTTGCAAAGCTTTAGAAAGGATTTTTTTCCTCAATGGACATATAAGGTAAGCGGAATTGAAATGAAAAAGACGATCTGCATGGTCCACGGAGAAAATACTGTTGTTGTTCGATATTCAATAGAAAGAGCCGATAAGCCATTCACTTTAGAATTGTTACCGCTAATGGCGGCAAGAGGATACCATGAACTTGGCCGTGCGTCGTCACATATGCATTGGGATGTGGGATTCACTAATGGCATTTTTCATACCGAGCCAGATGGGATTAATAACGTTTATATCTCCGTTCCTGGTTCTACGTATCAGCATTCTCCAAGATGGTTTTATAATTTTAAGTATGATGTTGAGCAATATCGGGGATTGGATTACACGGAAGACTTATTTAATCATGGAATATTTTCTGTTCAGTTGAAGGAAGGTGACGAACTAAATATTATCATTTCTACGGAGAATCCGGAAGGTCGAAACGGGGTGGAATTAATTCAGATGGAGTTTGAAAGAAGAAATAAACTTTTAGAAGGGCAACCGGAAAATGAAACTATTAAGCACCTGGTCCTGGCCGCCGATCAATTCATCGTAAAAAGAAGCGAAGCCCTCAAAACAGTAATCGCCGGTTATCATTGGTTCACCGATTGGGGTCGGGACACAATGATCAGTTTGCCCGGTCTTACGCTCAGTACAGGAAGATATGATGATTCTAAAAAGATCATTGCTGCATTTGCGCAAAGTGTAAGCAGGGGAATGTTACCAAATCGTTTCCAGGAAAAGGAGCCACCGGAATACAACAATGTCGATGGAACGCTCTGGTATTTTATTGCGGTTTATAAATATCTGCACGCAACCGGTGATGACAACTTTGTCCTGAAGGAGATCTTACCGGTGTTAAAAGATATTATCCATTGGCATTTTAAAGGTACTCGCTACAATATTCACGTGGACGAAGATGGATTATTATATGCTGGTGAAGTTGGACAACAGCTTACCTGGATGGATGCAAGGATCGGCACGTGGGTGGTGACACCGCGAATGGGAAAGCCGGTGGAGATCCAGGCGCTTTGGTATAATGTGCTGAAAATATTTGCAGAACTGCTTCGGCTAAACAACCAGGTGGAGGACGCTGATCTTGTTGAACAAAGTGCAGCAAAAGCAAAAGAAAGTTTTGATAAACTTTTTTGGTATGAGGACGGTAAATATCTGTACGATATTATCGATGAAGACGGCAAGCCTGATGCAACGCTTCGCCCTAACCAGTTATTTGCTATCAGTTTGCCATTTTCTTTGACGGAAGGAGAAAAAGCAAATGAAATATTGAATATTATTGAAGAGAGATTATATACTCAAGTCGGGTTAAAAAGTTTGCCATCTGACGATGTTCATTATATACCTCGTTATGGTGGGGATCAATGGCATCGGGACTCAGCTTATCATGAAGGAACAGTCTGGAACTGGTTATTGGGAGCTTATGCTGAGGCCTGGTTTAAACTAAAAAAGGATAAGTTGAAAATAAAAGCTATTATCGAAGCTTTTACATATCACCTGAATGAGGCATGCATTGGTTCCGTCTCAGAAATATTTGACGCGGATGCGCCGCATTATCCGCGAGGTTGCGTGGCGCAGGCATGGGGAGTAGCAGAAGTCTTGCGAATAATTATTGATTATGGATTATATGATCAGCCTCACTCAAAAGCAAAATCGAAAGAATCAATGCTGGCCTAAAAATGCTAAATTACCTTGAAGTGTATGCGATGCTCAATCAGTACGAAGATTGAAAAGTTCCAATAAAGAATATACAGCCAATAAGCAATTGGTACAAGCACGCCTGGTAGTAAGATAAATGGAAACTTCGCTGCTAATGCATTAAACGATCCAGTATGCCCACATGGCAAAACTTAGAGACAGTGCGAGCCATGGATTGATAAATGCAGCTACAAAGATTATTGTATTGCAAATAAGACCAATGTTTTCATTCCTGGTCGTCAGCTTTATCTGATCAGCTGTGAGATTGTCCATCAACAAACCTGCCTTACGTGTCGCGGCGTACCATAGTAAACGAAAAGCGATACTGATCAGAACAAAATAACCCGTATAAAAGATAACTGCTGTATTAAAACCTGCTGTCAGCAGGAATTCGCCCAGCGTTTTGGTAGGGAAGGGAACCAGTGCAACCAGCATTAGCAAGAGGCCATTCATGATCATAATAGAATTATCAGATCTCTGTAACATCTTAAACAGGCTATGATGTCCTATCCATGCCAGCAATACGTTCACAAAACTTATCACATAAGCCAGACAGATCGGCCACTTCGCCACCAATGCATGAGCAAGCTGTTTATCAGTGGCATCGCCCTGCAGTTCAACGCCAATTTCAATAGATAACAGAGTAACTGCAATACAAAACACACCATCGCTGAATGTTTCAATGCGCAGCGTCTCTTTCTGCAATTGTATTTCCGGATTATTCGTTGCCATTATCGTTCAATTTATTGATCTCAACCTGCAGTTTTTCTTTAATATCGTCAGCATAACCAATAAACACCTGCCGAATGATACCCTCTTTGTCAACAACTAAGTGAGTTGGAAAATTCTCAATACTCATGGAAGTCATAAAATCAGCTGCTGAAGGAATAATGTTGTATTCAAATGAGTATTTTTTCAAAAATCTTTTAATCTGAGTTTCATTTTCTGGTGCAGGTGCAATGAATACAACGGAATCCTTATTGTCGGCGACCAATTTATTTAAATACGGCATTTCCAATATGCAGGGCTTACACGCAGTGAACCAGAAATTGATCACTAAAGCTTTTCCTTTCAATTTATCCAGGTCCCATTCGTTATTGTCAAGATCTGTTAAATGGAATGATGTTAATGGATTACCCACAAGACTATTTTTAAGTGCATCGATCTTTTCCAGTTGCAGAGTTCTTTCATCATTACCTCTTGGAATTATAGTAATAATTTTCTTCCCATTTATATTTTGTTGCCGGATGGAAAAAACACCTTTCATGAATTCTTTCACTTCATCTTTTGTAAGGATCTTACCTTCCTGGTTCTTGAACGTGATGGTCGTATCGCTTAGTGAAAAAAGTTGACCATTTGATTTCGTTATCCCTAAGAAAAAAATGCAGAGACTCACTAACAATTTCTTTTTCATTTTATCTTTTTCAAAAACTGAATTGATATTCGAGTGAAGCAACAAACGATCTCGTCAAACCATCGGGGCGCTGTTCTCTTACAATAAATGGCGCCCCCAGGGAAAGCTCAAAACCATTTCCATTTCTCAGATGATAATTAACAAAGACATTTCCATTCAACGTGAGACCGAGAGATTTATAAAGTGGCCTTCTGTTCTTTGCATCGTCCACATAACTGTCGTTTGCAACGTGATAGATGCCCAGCAAGCTTGGCCGGATGGAAAATCGATCGTTGGCTTTGAAACTATAAGAAACCCTGCCCACTACATCGGCTTTTCTTTGAAACTCATTTGTAGGCCAGTAATATTGTGCCCGTGGTTCCGCCGGATAATCGCCTGGCAGGAATTTATTCTCATTGATCGACCTGAGTGGCTGTTGGTAGGCAAGGGTTGCCCCGAAGTTTTTACGGTTATAATTAATTGCCAGTACAAGATCGGTTGTACCAAGGCTTGTTTGATAAGGCATCGGCAGATGAATTCCATTCCCGACAATATCCGCATCGTCGAAAGGAAGCTTTAAGCCAACGACAAAAGATTTCTGCCATTTTCCTTTTGTATCAAATGCATGATTAACGGACAAAAACAGATCTGTTAATCCATTTGTATTAGCCAGTTCACCGTTGATAAGTGAGTACCCAAGTTTTCCTGTTAGGGACGTTCTATTACTAATAGCATAAGTATATTCGGCATAGCCCGTGTAGTTATTCGTGGATCTTTCTCCAATTCCATAGGCAAAACCGATCAGGATATCATTTTTCTTCCCCTCCTTTGATTCATGTCCTTCTGCGTTGTTCTTTATAGAATGTAAGGTGCAAATGCCTGCATCGCTGCAACCTTGCGCTTTTATATTTTTAGATATAAAAATCGTCGTTATCAGAAAATAAAATAGCTGTTTCATCATTGTTTTATTATTTAAATAAAGGTTTCTTTTACTCCCCCTTAGGGGGCGGGGGGTAAATACTGTTTGATCAGCATCGCATGGCCATCGGGATCTCTTACGATAAATGATATTGTCGGAAACCCGTTTACATCCTGATACACCAATCCCTCAGAAATAAACTTGTATCCTTCACTCATCAGTTTATTATAGATAGTTGTTGCATCAATAACGATTAACGTTGTTTGCCAATGCCAGATATCATCGGCTCTTGAATCGGTCGGGTAGGTTCTGCCGGGACCAGGGTGCAGGTATTGTAAAAACTCGATACCCGGACCGGCAGCAGCACGATAGCCTGTTATGTGTAATGAGGCCCCTTCAACATTGTTCAGGTGTTCTTGTTCCACTCCTTTATTCCAACTATCACCTTTTCGCTCGATTCCAAGAAGTGCGCTGTAAAACCTATGGCTATTATCCGTGCTGCTTACGCCGATCGCGGTATGATCAATACCCAGGAATAGTTTACCATTGTTCTGTTGCCATTTTTCCTGCCCTTTTCCTTTAGGAAAATAGATCAGCTCAAGATTATGATTATCCGGATCATGAAAGTAAAAGGCTTTGATACCCTCAGCAGCCGGTATTGACTTTGGCAGGGTTTGTGGGGACGCGGACACGAATTCCACGTTATATTTCTTTACTTGTTGAAAAGCTTTTTCCATATCACTTACCACAATGGCTATATGTTGAAAGAAAAGATCATTGCTTTTAGCATCTTCTGGAATGCTGCGTCCTCCCGTGGTCAGATAATCAGTAAGCTCAACAAATTCATCTCCGAGCTGTAAACGTGCAACCCGAATATTCAAACCAAATACTCCTTGTAACTTTTCGTAAGTGCCACCTGTATATTCATGATCGCTTATTTTATTAAAGCCAAGCACGCCGGTATAAAATTGTAATGACCTGTCCATGTCTTTGACGGTGATCCCGACTGTTTCAATTCTTGTTACCTGCGCTAGTGTGAGCGATGAGACCAATAATGCCTTTAGCATCTGCCAGGTATAAAAAATTATCCTTCTCATAATAAAAACTCCAATGGTTCAAGTAATTCATTTTTTCTTTTAAAAAGGTGTTTTGCGTTATTTCGACTGACAAGCAAATAGAATTCGGCAGCGATTAGCATTCCGGCAAAGGGAATGATCAGATAGATCCAGAACGCGGTCCACACATTGGCCGGTAAAGCACTGGCGAAGGATCGGGCAGGGTTCATTCCAAACCCGGATATCGGACCAGCCACAATTACCCAGGTGCACACCAGGCCGCCGGCAAGTAATCTTGTATACTTCTTTAAGCGATCATTATTTGATGTGAGCAAGACCAGGGTCATGGTAATAAAAGCAATGAGGAGTTCTGTGAGCAATGCCCCGGTGATCCCAAATTTTCCCGGGACCGTAACCACGGAGTTAACCGGCGCATCAGTTAATAGGTTTCCCATGATCCTTTGCATAAAATAAACGGCAATTGTTCCTCCAAGGATTTGGAAGATGACAAAGAACATTGCATCATAACGGCACATTTTATCTAATCGCAGGAAAGTAATTGTAACTGCAGGGTTTATCTGTGCCCCGCTTGGTGCGGTGAAAGGAGAATAGAAAATAAACAGTGCAGTTGTTCCCATGGCTAAACCCATTAACAAATTTTTTATCATGAAAGAAGGGATTGCATCAAACCACGGACTTTTTTCCGAGAATAACATGGCACCAAAAAAACAAGCAGAGATCATGAAGATGCCAAGTCCTGATGCTTCCTGCAAATAGTGCTTCCAGTTTTTCTTGAAAGCAGCTTTCATCTGTATCATCCCTTTCGAACCAGTGAATGCTTGTATCGGCATTACTCTCATGATGCAAAGAAAATAAATGACAAGAAAGACGGCTGTCGCCCGGCAGACGTTAAGCCGGAGATTCAGAAGGCTTTAACTCTTTTTCTAAAAAGAAGTTTAGAACAGTTCTTATCGTTGCGATTGCGGCGAGCTTGCCAATCTCATCCCAGGTAGGCGCAACGGCAGTTGCCAGAACATCGGCTCCTAACAAAAGTTCCAATGAAACCGCTACTGCGCTTCCAAATTGGACTCTTGCCTGCATGGCAGATAACCCGTTTTTAACTTTAACAACAGTCTGGAAATATTCAATGATCAGCCTAATCAGCGCAGCAGCTATAACTGCTGCAGCAATTATTTCAAGTCCATGACTTATATGGACCGTTATATTTTTTGCGATCTCTTCCATAATGTTTTACCGCCATGTCGCAAAGAACGCAAAGGGTCTCTGCGTTCTTTGCGATTTCCTTAACGTCTTTGCGGTTTATACTAAGACAGACTTACCTCAAAAATTTTTTCAGATTTAAGAACCTCTTTTATCAGATGATCTGCCACCCTCAATGCATTTGCAGCAATGGTCAATGCAGGGTTAAATGCACCGCAACTTGGAAAGAAACTAGCATCCACTACATAGACATTTTCGAGATCATGTGTCTTACAATTTATATTGAGCACCGATGTCTTTGGATCAGCACCGAACCGCAATGTTCCATTCTGGTGACTCATTCCACTCACATCAAGATCGTAGCCTCCCCATTTTGTATCCTTATAATCGGCATCGAGCTCACCCAGTCTCCTGAAGATTCCTTTGAGTTTATCTTTCAGTTTCTCAAAGGCTACGTAGTTTGTTCTCGTGTAATTCACTTTTATTGTTCCATCGTTCCGAAGTGTAACCCGATTCTCAGCAGAAGGAAGATCTTCGGCTGTCAGCCAGAAATCAATGCTCATTTCTTTTAGTTCAGCGTAAGTTTTACCAGGAAATAAGGTTTCTCCCATCCAGTTAATTGTATCC
>DASVAM010000566.1:0-27135 GCA_036376375.1 Chitinophagaceae bacterium | reverse complement strand
CCCTGGGAAGTAATTCGTGTAGAAGCAATTCCTTTTGAAAGAATATACTCCATTACAGATCTTGCCCGGTTGTCACTTAATTTAAAATTATAATCGTCGGAACCGTGGCTATCAGTATGTGCACTCATTTCAATTTCAATGGCTGGGTTTTCCACTAACAACTTCACAACACGATCGAGTTCTACAAATGATTCAGGGCGCAAGTCCCATTTATCAAAATCAAAAAATACATTGTTCAATCTTACTACCTGCCCGATCTCGATAGGGACGAGGTATAGATCCTTATGTATTTCTTTGTACCCAACTTTAACCAGCGAGTCAAGATTCAGGTTTTCGGATTGGGCAAAAAACTTATCGGCAGTTGCTCTTATCAGGTAATTCTTGTCATACGGTAATACGATCTTAAAGGATCCATCTATTGCACTTGATAGTCCGTTTCCAGCTTCGGTACCATCAGGCAGCGTTTCATATATCAACGAGGCGCATAATGGCTGCATGGTTTTCGCATTGTAAACGTTACCCGTCACCATTACGATCGGCTTGGGTCTTTCTTTTTCAAGCAACTTCACTTTTACAATATCCGATTCACCATATCCTCCTTCGCTGTTCGTTAAATAAGCATATTCACCTCCGGCGTCCAGTGTAAAAAAGGCATCCCATTCCGGTGTATTGATAGGACTGCCCAGATTAACGGGATCGCTCCATTTTTGCCAGCTATTGTCAAGACGTTTGGTCATCCAAATATCATTATCACCTAAACCACCGGGACGATCACTACTGAAGTAAAGTGTTTCACCATCCGACGCTAAATAGGGGGTCATTTCATCATGGTTAGGGAGATTGATCTTTTTCCCAAGAGACCTGGGTTCAGACCATGTTCCATCCGGTAATAATAAAGAAACATAAATATCATTAAGCGGACTTCCCTTATCAGGTGACATATAGAGCAGCAAAGTTTTTCCGTCATGTCCCATCGTAGCTCCGGACCGCATTCCCTTGTCATACTTTCCATAGTTTCTTATCCTTAATGCTTCCGGTTTGCTCCAATACCCATCTTCCTGTAACGAACACATGCTTACTCCCGTGCCCGCATAATCTCCATTGACGAAAGCTCCTCTTATTAAAATCCTGTTATTATCCGGCGATATCCAGAATACAGAATTATAATAATAAGTGTTCAGTGGGTAACCGAGATGCACTGCCTCGCTCCATGCACCCGAGCTGTCTCTCATTGAAAACCAAATATCCTGCGAGTTTCGAACGGAATTATAGTTTGTATTGTAAGGATCATTCTCACGAATAAAAAATAATAAATTGCCATCCGCCGAAATTGTTGGTCTTAATTCAGAAAGAGGAGTGTTGATCAATGAACCCATATTCTCCACTTTGATAATTGTAGATGAGGTAATGATATTTTCTTTTTGTTGAACAAGACGGCTAGCCTCGGGTTGTGTACTATTACTTGCAAGCTGTGCAAAAGAGAAGTGAAAATATAAATTCAGAAGAAAGCAGTAAATCGCCTTTTTCATGGGATGGATTTGCCTCCAAATTAATAAAAACACCCTACCCGCCACACTGTAATCTTACTAAGGGTTTTCCGGGTTACTTATTCATATCGCACAATAAAAAAGGGAGACTGAATTTTCCGTCTCCCTGATTTTCTTAAACGTTATTTATATTCTGCAAACTTTTTTGAATTAATAAGTTGCTTTGATCTCAACCCTGCGATTTTTCGTGCGGCCTGCCGTTGTATTATTGTCTGCTATTGGCATTGATGCGCCAATCCCTTCCACATCGATACGATCTGCGCTAATCCCTTTGTTCACCAGGTATGTTTTTACTGCATTGGCGCGTCCTTCGCTCAATTTATTGTCTGCATCTTTTTCAACATTGTCCGTATGACCTTCAATTTTGATTTTTAGTTCCGGATTATCTTTCATCACCTTCACTAACTTATTCAATGAAGTAGTTGAACCTGAGGTCACCTTCGCACTGTTAGAACTAAAATAAATGCTTTGGCCAGCGGCCGCAAGCGCTTTGCTTACTTCGGCTGATACTTCCGGCGTATCAGGACAACCATCATTCTTAGCTACACCAGGAACATCCGGGCATTTATCTACATCGTCATTGATACCATCTTTGTCTCTGTCTGAAACCGGACAGCCGTTATTACTTGCCGGGCCAGCTTCGTTTGGACATTTGTCCTCTTCGTCGTTAATGCCGTCTTTATCCGTATCAGGAATCGGACATCCATTATATTTTGCCAGGCCTGCCTGATTCGGACATTTATCTTCTTCATCGTTGATTCCGTCTTTGTCGGTGTCAGGGATCGGGCATCCATTGTATTTAGCAGTACCTTTTTCATTTGGACATTTGTCTACTTCGTCGTTGATACCATCGCCATCGGTATCAGGGATTGGGCATCCATCATATCGCTCAAGACCTATTTCGTTAGGACACTTATCTTTTGCATCGATCACTCCATCACCATCTGAATCTGCTTCTACTTTTTTGCCAAAGACTTTAAGTTTTAGCCCGGCCTGGATATTTTGATTTCTATATTCCGTTCCGTTGCCGTGAATATTACTGGCATTCATGTTTGTGAAGCCATGCATATACCGACCGAAAATCGTTACTCTTCCATGTGGAAATACTTCTATACCGCCAAATGCGGAGATGCTGGTCTGCTTAAAATCATCTTCCGTAACATTATTCGTAGTCACATCATCTTCAAAAGAGCGGAAGAAATCAAATTGAGGCCCCGCTACTATGGCAAATTTTTCACTGGCATCAAATTTTAATTGCAGTGGAACTGATATATAGTGGATTTCGCCATCTGTGATCAGAACAGGCGTTGTTTTATCTGTTTGGTAGCTGTAAGAACTAAACATCACTTGTGGTTCCAGAGAAAAACGACTGGACATGGGTATATTTAGCCACGCACCAGCCGAAAATCCGGTTTCAGTATTATAATCTACGTTCGCAGAGTTGGTACCCCCAACCCTGAATTTGCTAAAATTGGCTGCTCCCAATAAACCACCCGAAACAGTGTAGTGCTCCTTAACGATGTTCTGCGCTTGCATCATACTAAACATGCAACAGGACAGAACAAATAGAAAAACCTTTTTCATAAAGTAATTTTTAATTTTTAAAAATGCTTCACATGAATTCAGTCATAATTGATCGTTTCATATGTCCTGAAAAATCTTTTATAAAATCTTATTTATATAAAATGGTGAATTCCAAAATCTATACCAATACATGTTCATTCATTTAATGTTGTGCGGTTTGTTTGGGATCTCGTCACTAAATCAATGTAGTTAGATTAAAAGACTATCAGGAAATATACCTATATGAAGCGGAGACGAAACAAACTAACGGTTAAACAACTTACCTTCGTAGCCCTTTCTATTTTTAATCAGGAAATAAATCTACATTAATGTGGAGCGCTTTGATTGGATGGAAGTAATTAATAGTATGTTTTGTTTTCCATGGTTTGGCACGTTTTTAAAAGACTGTAATAAAAAATTGCCGTGGTTAGATAACTGATAGAAGTTTTATATGGGAAGAGTCTTTTATTTTTTTGTTTTGCTTATTTTGTTGCAACCATTGACGACGGTTGCTCAATCGTCTGCTTTAAAGGTGCTGAAGGAGGAACAGGGGAAGTTTTTCCACCAACTAAATTCTGTTTCAGTCGACTCTGCCATTGTATATCAACTTTCCCATTCGGTGAAGAAGGAAATTGATAGCATTTACGCATTTATTGTATCAGAGGATAAATTGACCGCTGCCGAAAAAGAAAAGGCAATCCTCAGCCTTGGATATTTCATGAATGAGCTTGGAAAGAATATAACGCAGCAGAGATCTGAAATGTATGATCTTCTTGAAGCGGTGGAATCATATAAAACCGTCTTAAAAGCGGTTCTTTACCGTACGTCTTTTGATAATGTGATGATAGACTTGCCGCCGCGGCGCACGCAGGTCCTGGCGGCCTCATTTAGCCAATACCATGAGCATTATCTGCTTGACGATATCGCGGTTTATAAAAGGATGGCTTCTTCCCCGGAATTTATATTTCGCTTTTTGGAAAATGAACCTCACTTCAAGTATGCTGATTCCCTGATTCTCCTGGCAGCCGTACATGATCCATTGAAATTGATCCAATATCTCGACAATGGGAAACCATCCCTCGTATATAGAATCCGTAATGTACAAAATATTTACCTGGAGCAGCTTATATCACTTGCCGCGGACAGAAATGCACCGGAGCTATTACCTTTTATTACAGAGATCGCCGAAAATAGGTTGACAGCAGGGGAGATATTAGAGATTCGGAAGGACGTGATAAACTATTTTGAGTTATTGGTAAATACATTAAAGGAATCTGAAGAAATTTATGATCCATCCGTTGTCTTTCGAAAATTACTTCGCCGGGGAATAAAAGAAAAAGCTCTTTATTTTTTTGTGAACCAGATCAACGACATGCATGCCGAAAAAGAAGCAAAGCGTTTTGCTTCTGTCAAAGAACTTCGGCCGGAAGATATTTATTACATAATTACCAGTTGCGGCGAGGAATTATATACCTCAAGTTTTCTTGGACTGTATAAAAGATTAATGGAGAAGTTAAGCCCTCAATCGGCAGATTCACTCTTCAGTATCGTGGAGTATGATAACTTTCGCATTTTTATGAGATTGACCGCTAATTATAATGTGCTGACAGATTTTTTAACCCGGATGCCTCCCGGGCGGGCCGCAGAATTAATAAAGCGTTTCATATCGGGTATCGAGAGTAATGCAGATGTGGCACTGGAAAAAGCAATGGATATTGGCGATTCATTTACCGGCCTCGATTCCGCAGTCGCTATCAGTGATATGATCCAAAAGGAACTGCAGATGAATTTGAACCGGTGCAAGTCGGGTCAATTGTTTTTAGGCGTAAGATTATACAGTATTTTGATACAGGTATTCGATCTCGTAAGACAGAGAAACTCACTGGATAAATTATGGACCACACTTGGTAATTATGAAATGCTTGAAAGAAGAAAGTTGCAAAATAAGAATGGTGAGATCGTACAAACTGTCCTGTTTTATGGCGATGAAGATGGAATTAGTTCGTTCAATAATTTTTACAAGCTTTTCACCGATACAACTCAATGGAAGATATCGAAGACATCCAACTGGATAAGTATGCGTTCCAATTCGGAGCAACCCATCATTATCTATGCGAACCTTCCCCTGGACGAACGGGAAGAGTTGGATCTGAAGGCGCAGGATTCTCTTTATACGTACTTACGACAAGAATCCATCGAGCCCGTCGTTCTTGTTCATCGCGGTCATAGTTATCATGTTGGTAAAACTTTAAAACGACTGACACCGTCAGTAAGACTTGCTATTCTGGGTTCCTGTGGTGGTTCAAATAGTGCGATCAGTATCGCGACCATTAATCCTGATGCACAACTTATCGTTTCAAAAAAGACCGGGTCAAAATCGATAAACGATCCGATCATAAACGTTATCAACGAGACGTTGATCCTTGAAGAAGATCTTTATTGGCCGGTCATATGGGAAAAGTTGTCTGCAACATTCAGTAATGATGAATTTACCCGCAATCTTTTTAATGAATACATTCCACCCGGGAAAAATATAAGCCTTTTTGTGCTTAAACTTTTTAATTTTTATAATAGAGCGGCCTAGTAAACCTTGCAATTCTATCCCTTTTTATAACCACTCAGCCCGTATTTTATTTGCATTATAACTTCTGAATTTCCGTTTCACTGTTTCCGTTATAAAATAAAATATCTTTATTAAAACAGCGCTTATGCGATCGAATAATAAACTCGCCGGGATTCTTTTTTTATTTTTTATCTATACGGAATTATTTGCACAACAGTGGCCCGTGAAAGAATGGCCGAGTGCTTCACCACAGTCACAATCGATGAACGCTGATTCTTTAAAAGCATTTGAGGAGGCAATTGACGCCGGAAGGTACGGTTACATAGACAAGATGGTTATTATCAGAAATGGAAAACTTGTCTATCAAAAAAGTTATAAACATGATTACAACAAGATTTATGGCGAAGAAGCCAGGACGAAAAGCGGATTAAATGCTCTTGAACCCGGCGGCCAGTACAACTATTACAATTCCTGGTGGCATCCTTATTATCGGCGGGGCGATCTGCACAGCCTGCAATCGGTTACAAAGACGATCACTTCTGTCATTATCGGAGTTGCTGTTACTCGCAAAGAATTTCCCGATCTTTCAACCACCGTACTAAGTTTTTTTGATACATCGGAAGTAACAAATATTGACGATCGTAAAAGAAGAATGACCATTCGTCACCTGCTTACGATGACTGCGGGATTTGAATGGAATGAAAGTGTATCGTATAACGATCCGCGAAACGATTGTAGCCAGATGGAAGCGAGCTTTGATTGGATAAAATATGTGATAACTAAACCGATGGCTTTTGAACCCGGTCAGACGTTTGCTTACAATAGTGGTGCGTCGCAGTTACTTGCCTATATTTTCAGAAAAGCCACCGGTAAGGATATTGAAGAGTATGCGGCAGAAAATCTTTTCTCTCCATTGGGGATTGATCGTTTTTACTGGAAACGGATACCGACTGGCCTGGTGGATACAGAAGGTGGTTTATACTTGTCAGAGACAGATCTTGCAAAAATCTTTTACTTATTTTTAAAGGAAGGGAACTGGAATGGCAAACAACTTATATCAAAAGAATGGGTAATTGCATCCATCACGCCATCGGTCACACTCCGGCAAGATGTGAAGTATGGATATAAGTGGTGGCTTCATGGGTATGGCAATGATTCCAAATATGCATGGACCGGATCAGGCTTTGGTGGGCAACTCCCCATTATTGTTCCTGAATATAATATTGTTGCTGTATTTACAGCCTGGAATGCGATCGGTGGCAATCCATCTTTGCGGGTTACCGAAACAATACGGCGCCTGGTAAATGCGGTCGGAGATAAAAAATAGAGTAGTTTTCACAATAAGGGTTGAATCTCCAGCTTTTCTCCGGCAGGGGTCACTCTCCAGAATTTTCCGTGATCGATTAGCATGGCTTCAGAGTGGCCGCCTGCGTGATGTACATCCGTATTATAAACCTTTCCATTATATAACGACCTAATCTCGTTTGCTATCACGGTATGACCCGTCGAAATTGTACGAACCCGGTAAATGTCAAGTGTGCTGTCGATCTGTGAGATGTTTGCTCTTGGCGCTTTATAATAATTTCTGTACCAGAACGGGCCAAAATCACTGAAGATAATATTCAATCTTTGGTCCGGGTATTTATAGGTTGTATCAGTATAATAAGGCCTTGTTAATTCATTGAGCTCCTTCAGTGGTATATTCAGCAAATTCATATAGCCCGAAATACCTGCATGCATAAAAAGAGTATTGCCAATACGTTCAACGATATTTTTAGTTGCCAGCCAACGCCCGAGTTCAGCTTCGGCCCCGAACAATTGCATATATGGTTTGTTCATTAACGCGGCATGTTGCATATAACGTTCATGCACATAGTCATTTTCATTGGCCATGTTCATGATCTCATGATTACCTAAAATAAAGTGCACATATCCGCCGGCTGCTTTTGCTTTTTCTTCCAAAGAATAAATAAGCCATAATACTTCTGTTACCTTTGTCCCCCGGTCTACAAAATCACCCACAAGAACAAGATGATCTTTGCCAAAGGTCCAGTTGAAATTATCATCGATGACCTTGTTACCCTGCAGCAGTTTTCTCAGCGCTTCAAAATTTCCCTCGATATCAGATATTACCAGCATTTTTTTCACACCATTATATTCTGCCTTCTCATTGTTGTGTTTGTGTTTTAATTGTACGGCGAATGTCTTGCCGGGTATATCTGTATTTACCTGGAGCGTAATGTTGTTCTTCCTGGAAACATGCATACTATCCGTTTTTACAGATCTTGTTCCGGAATTGTCTTCGATATATTTTACGAAAACAGAATCGCTTCGATATAGCACATACGGGCCGTCAATGATTGTTGATTCGTTTGAACGTTGCTTCATGGAAGTGTTATCTTCTGAATTTTGTGTAAAGAAAAATGCAAACAATGTGGTGAATACTATCGCATTAGTTATAGTCATATCGTTTTGAGGTTTCTTGGACAGTGAGTCAATAATCAGACCTTTTTTAATCGTAAATGGTTGGATAAGACAATAAATTAACAGAAAGTTTTTAATATAAAAAAGAATAAGAAGCAACTTTTTCGCCACTATTTCTTTCCCTATTTTTAATGCTAATAATTTTTTATGAAAAAATGCTTCGTTCCTTTTTTGATCTTTATCGGGGTCGGTCTTAAGGGTCAGGAGCCTTATTGGCAGCAGCAGCTCAGTTATACGATCTCGGCGGAACTGAATGATAACGAAAACAGTATTACGGGAACAGAAACCATCGTTTACAAAAACAATTCTCCTTCTTCGCTGGATTTTATTTGGTTCCATATCTGGCCAAATGCGTATAAAAACGAGACAACGGCGCTGTTCCAACAGCTGAAAAAAGATTCGGCCCGGGCGAAGAAACTGGAAAAACCCGGTCATGGCTATATCGACAAACTGGCCTTTACAGTAAACGGCAAAATGGCCAGAACTGAACCGCATTCAAATCCACAATATATTGATCTGATAAAATTGGTATTGGAAAAACCATTAATTCCCGGCGATTCCATTACCATCGCTACGCCTTTCTATGTTTTATTGCCACCATATTTTTCCCGCTCTGGTGTTGATAATGGAGAATACATGGCTTGCCAATGGTATCCCAAACCTGCCGTCTATGACAAAAATGGCTGGCATGAAATGCCATACCTTGACATGGGGGAGTTCTTTAGTGAGTATGCGACCTTTAATGTAAGCCTTACTGTGCCGGCGGATTATATTGTAGGTGCTACCGGAACATTGCAAACAAAAGATGAACTAAATATCTATAAAAAAATTGGCCTTGAAAACAGCAGGGTTCGTAATGGAGAACCTGTTCTATACAAATCGCCATTGGCATCCCCGACCAAGACGCTACTGTATTACGCAGAGCAGGTACCTGATTTTGCATGGTTCGCTGATAAGGATTTCGTGATCCAATATGACACCGTTCAGCTATCAACAGGAAAAGTGATCGATGCTTTTTCATATTATCACAATAAAAAAAATACGATCTGGGAAAATAGTATAGATTATGTAAAAGATGGAGTACGTGCATACAGTGATTGGGTGGGAGAGTATGCTTACCCCGTGGTGCAGGCAGTAGAAGGTCCTGCAAATAACTCAAGCGGCGGAATGGAATACCCCATGATCACGCTTATTACAAGTCCGGATGCAAAAAAAGAGTCATTGGATGCTGTGATCGCTCATGAGATAGGGCATAACTGGTTTATGTCAATGCTTGGAAGCAACGAACGACTTCATACCTGGATGGATGAAGGGTTGAATACGTATATTCAATTCAGATACGAAGCGGAGAAATACCGGTACAATTCGATATTTGGTGATGCGATACCTGCGGAGCTCAGGAAAGTTTCACCGGATAAGTTTTTGGAAATTATATATGATGCCATTGCGAAAGGACTACCCATGCAAGCGGCCATGGAGACACCTGCAGATAAGTTTGCCAACAGTGACGAATATGGAATAGTATCGTATATAAAAACGGCTTTATGGATGTATATCCTTGAAGCCTCCGTTGGCAGAGATAAGGTGCAAGCGGCTTTGCATAACTACTTTAATAAATGGAAATTCAAACATCCTGAACCGGCAGACATGCAAGCAGCTTTTGAAGAAGCTATTGGCAGCAGTCTTGCAAAGTTTTTTGAGTTAACAAAAAAAGAAGGTGGTTTTGAATAGTAGATGATCGCCACAGTAGAAAAGGATGAAAGCATCGACTATAAATGAATTAAAACAAGAGTTGGCTAACACACCAGCCCCAACGCTTGTGGATCTTTGTCTTCGATTAGCCAGGTTTAAGAAAGAGAACAAAGAGTTGCTAACCTATTTACTGTTTGAGGCACACGATACATCGGAATACATAAGATCGGTAAAAGAAGAAATGGCAGTCCAGTTTGCAGCTATTAACAAGAGTAATGTCTACTATGTAAAAAAGACCTTGCGAAAGGTCCTTCGCAGTGCTAAGAAATATATTCGTTATAGCGGACTTGCGGTCGTAGAAGTTGAATTGCTGATCTATTTTTGTGAGTCACTGAAAGCGTTGAATATCCCGATAGATAAAAACCCGGTTCTTTTCAACATTTATCAAAATCAACTCAGGAATATAAAAAAAGCACTGGACGGTCTTCACGAGGATCTGCAATATGACTATTTGAAAGCGGTGGATAAATTATAACAAGGTGCCTTACCAATTCTTAAAAATGACTTCCGAACAAATAATAGAACGAACAGAGAAATGGATCATCGATGTAGTTATTGGTTGCAACTTTTGTCCTTTTGCAGCGAATGTTGTAAAACAACGATCGATATTTTATAAGGTGGAAGAGAATACGAGTATTGATAAATGCCTGGAGTCATTTCAGCATGAAATGGAAAGACTGGATAACGATACCTCCGTTGAAACAACTTTTCTTATTTTTCCCAAAGCATTTCAGGGATTCGATGATTATCTTAATCTTCTCTCGCTGGCGGAAAAGCGATTGAAAAAAGAAGGATACGAAGGGATCTACCAGGTAGCAAGTTTTCACCCCTTATATCTTTTTGCAGATTCTGATGAGAACGACCCGGCGAATTATACAAATCGCTCAATTTATCCCATGCTTCATTTATTGCGGGAGGAAAGTATTGATAAGGCTTTAGAGAACTTTAAAAGTCCCGGGAGTATACCAGAACGGAATATTAATTTCGCACGGGAAAAAGGTTTGGCTTATATGAAGATGCTTAGAGATGCACTATAGGGTGCTGATCAGCCTGATTAAAACCTTTTATCATTTTGATTTTATCGTTCTTATTATTCTTCATTTCTTTAGTCGGTTGAATTTAATTCTTGTGTATGGCAAATAGCAGAAAAAAATTTCTACAACAATTTGGCGCGGGCTTAGTGATGTCCGGACTGCCGGCGATGGGCTTGGGCGAAGAGCTTGGTGACTCACCCATTGACATCAAGGATTTTGAAAACGAAGGTGCGGCTGACGATGAAAAGTACTGGAAAAATATTGCACAGAAATACTACATCGTTTCAAAAGATTATGTCAACCTGGAAAACGGATACTATGGTGTACAACCAAAGCCCGTGTTGCAGACCTATCAAAAAAATATCCTGCTCGCGAATAAGGAAGCTGCGAGGTATGCAAGGAAAATTTTTCCGGAAACAAACACGGCTGTAAAAAAAGAACTGGCTGTTTTTCTGCAAGTATCCGCAGAAGAAATTATCATTACGCGAAACGCTACCGAGGCGTTGAACATTGCCATACAGGGTTATCCATTCAAAGAAGGGGATGAGGTGTTGATCAACCAGCTTGACTATTTCAGCATGATCGAAGCTTTCAGAATGCTGGAGAAAAGAGGTAAGGTAAAAGTGATTGCCTTCGAGATGCCCTTACTTCCGGCCAACGAGGATGAGATCGTGGAGCAATATCGTAGAATGATCACTGACAAAACCAAAGTAATTTTATTGACGCACGTTTCAAATATCAATGGATTAATAGTGCCGGTGCAAAGGATCGCTGCCATGGCGAAACAAAAGGGTATCGATACGATTACCGATTCTGCGCATGCACTGGGACAAATCCCCTTTAGTTTACCTGCGCTCGGTTCTGATTTCGTGGGCATGAATTTGCATAAATGGATCGGAAACCCCATCGGAGCGGGGGTATTGTACATAAAGAAGGAACGGATCAAAGAAATGAATGTGTTATTTGGCGATGTGAATAGTGCAGAAGACAATATCGGCAAACTGGCGCATTTTGGTACCACACCTTTTGCTGTTATCATGACCATCCCTGACAGTCTCGCATTTCATAAATTAATGGGGATAGAAAAAATTTCAAACAGATTACATTACCTGAAATCTATATGGATAAATGAATTAAAGCAAGTTGACAACGTTGAAATTGTTACGCCGCTCAATCAATCCTGTGCTATCGCTTCATTTAGGGTGGGGAATAGGAAAAGCGATGAGGTTGCCGGCCTGCTATTTAAGAATAGTAAGGTCCTTACTGTTGGCCGCACATTGGGTCAGGATGGATGCGTACGTGTAACTCCGGCAATATTTACTTCCGTGGACGATATAAAAAAATTGATTGCAGCAGTAAAAGCTATTTAGCGTTTAAATTGGATTACACTTTTAGTTTTCCTTCAACGCCGCCGTCATCCTTTGGAGTTATACCCATGGTTCCCATCGCGAATTTTATTAAAGAAACCATTTTGTTGTTTTTGGTATCCCAATAATAAGCGTCTTCGGGTATTACTTTGATGAGGCTGATGTTAGGATCATCTTTACCATTTTCAAACCATGTTTTAGCCATCGGTGTCCATAACTCCTCAATTTTCGAACGGTCATTTACAATTTCTGCCTTTCCAAAAACGCTCAGGTATTCATATTTACTGGTGTGGGAATAGAATAGTTGAACCTGGCTGTCATTTTCAATTTGCCTGTTCTTGTCGCTATTGATGTCGCTCATAAACCAAATATTTCCTTCGTCATCCACCTCTTGCGTGGCCATGGGTCTGCCCGCCAATGGAAGGCTTGATAAGTCAGTTACAAACATGCAAATGTTGGCGTCCTTTGCTATCTCCCGGATCTTTTCTACTGCGTTATCGGCTGTAAGATTTTTTATTTCCCCCATAATAAATGTTTTTATAGAGGCAACAATTATTGTTCCCGAATAATCAGGCTGATTATTAAGCCAGGATGTGGAATATTGACAACATTTTCAAATTGCCTGTTTCGCCTTTCGCACGATCTTTCCACAGTTGTTTAAAGCAGGAAGTTTTTGGTCAGAATAACATTAAACAACTGAAGGTCGGTGCCATATCCCGGTTTCCAATATAATTGTTACCTTATGGTCCATTAAAATTATACGCCATGAAAAAGATCATCTTTCTATTAATCGCATTTGCGCTCGTGACTTCTTTACGTGCACAGGAAAAGGAAAAAGTTGAAAGAGCCTGTCTGAATTATATTGAAGGATTTTATGAGGGAGATACGACCAAACTTGTTGCGGCCTTAAAACCATCTTTGTATAAGATCGGGTATTGGAAAAATAAAAACACCGGTGCTTATGATTTTGATGGGCAAATGACCTACCGCGATGCAATGAACTATGCAAAAGGCGTGTTGGACAAAAAGAATTTTGCAAAATCAGATGCGCCTAAAAAAGTAGAAGTCCTTGATCTCGGAAATTCAATTGCATCCGCCAAGGTTACCGCCTGGTGGGGTATCGATTATATTCTGCTTTCAAAGCACGGTGATAAATGGATTATCGAACAGGTGTTGTGGGAGGGGCCACCGGCAAAATAATGAGGGATCACCTGATCAATCTCATCCTGTAAGCGTTCATAGCCGTAGTACCCAACTTTTTTAATAGCCTGCTGTTCACGATGACGCCAACAGGTGCGCCGATCAAGGGTATTAGTTGGGCCATTTTTGCAAGATCAATATAGTCTCGATATTCCTGTTGGAAGCTTCTCCAGTCAAACTGATGTATATCTGCCGGAAGTGACTTGCTTTTGTTCTCCCAATCTGTCATTTTGAGATAGACATTCTTCCGATGCTGATCGCTTGAAAATGCAAGCTCAAAAATATGGAGGATGTAAACCCGTTCTTTATAATCATGCACATTAAACCCATACAACGCCGCAATATCAAAAAGCAATTTTAGTTTAATCCCGATCAAAATGGGGAAGTCTGCGAGTCCTAACAATATACCGCCTGCGCCGGTAATGCCACCTTCTATTGCAGCCGTGTTTCGATAGGCTTCAATCTTTTTTCTTACAGCATCTTCACGATCTCTCAGGCTAACACCCACTGGTACTTCGGAAGTGGTAAGTTTAGCGCCAAACAAAACGCCGCGGATCATTTGTTTTATCGTGCCCGTAATAACATTATGGACTTTTTCAGGTATCCAGCTATTGATCTTTGTCTGAACTCTTTTCGAAAGCTTATTAAAAAGGGAAGGCCGTTTAAGCATTTTCTTTTGCCATGCTTTCAATTCAACGCTTACCGATTCATCATAGGCATTTACTATGTTCATTACCGGCTTTTATAGAAATAAATTATCTCTCACAATGGCCTGTATTTGAATTTTTGTCCACCAATGGAGGCCTCATACATTAAACCGGCCTTTGTTTGTGAGAATATCATTACGCCATCTTTATATTTAATATTGGCCGCGGCACCCTTTGTTACGGCAACGGCAGAAGCCTGTCCGGAAAATTCAATTTTATTTTCTTTGAACCTGTCCAGGTCAGCTTCTGTTTCAAAAAATATAACTTCCCGATAAGCCTGCCCGCCCCATTGAAATCCAAAAGAGGCCTGCGTCATGCTTGCCATACCAATCAATACACCATTTTCAAACACAGCACCATTTCCAGCAGCACCTCCAATACCGATCGCGCCTTTACCCACATTTGGAAAAATTACATAGCCATAAGAATTGTCAAACAAGCTTTGCATCAGCCCATCGGCTTTGATGAATTCAGCCTTCGCTTCCTTTGCATCCGTAACAATTTTGTCGTCTTTAACGCTTTTTTGAGCGGCGATCGGAGTATTTAGTAATAGACCTGACAGTAATAGGAGGGGTAAGGGGAATGGTTTTAAAATTTTCATATCAAATGGTTTTTAAATTCAGAGTAAATATAAAGAGGTCGGGTGGTTATATCATAAAAAAATATGCCAGTTTGAGGCAGCTTACAAAGTGCTGAAGACTGCTGGCATAATTTTGTATATAATTCCCAATACAGCTTAAATTCACAACATGAAATACTTATTCATTTTATTTATTGTGATACCCTTTTTCAATTGCAGTCCAAAACTTTCCCCAGATTATGCGTGGGGGAACCAACAATGGGTGGTGGCGCAGATGAAAGGGGTACCGGTACAGCAAAGCGGTGGCAGGAGAGATGCTCATATTGTTTTCGATGTAGCTGCAAAAAGGTTTTCGGGAAACGGAGGATGTAACCAGATAAATGGAAGTTATAGGTTGGATAAGAATGACATCAAGTTTACTGATGTAGTAAGTACCAAAATGAGTTGCCCGGACCTGGAATTTGAAAATACTTTTCTTTCTACATTGAGCAGCATAGATCGGTATGAAGTGAGGGAGAATGAACTCCTGTTGAAACGTAATAAAGAGGTACAATTGGTTTTAAGATCGAGATAAACATCCCGGAGTTATTGATAGATCCAGAGTACAATGGGTTTCTCTGCCTTGCTGATTATGCGGGAGATCTTGTCAAAAAAATTATAGGAAACCATGACACAACCAAAGCTATTACAAAGCACTCTTGGATAAATTTCCTTATCGGGCACACAGTCATATCCGTGAATTACCACCGCTCTTTTATATGCGTTGGAGTTACAATCATCAAGCCCATAAAGCCTGAAGGATTTTCCATATTTTCCCCTGTAAAATTCTCCTACTTTGTATTTTCCCAGAGAGCTGCATCCACTGCTGGTAGTGTTTGAAAACCGGGGGCGTGCAAGGAACGTTTCATTGCAACTTCCATGGGCGACCAGGCCCGCATGAATAACAGAATTCTTTTTAAGGTCATAAATGAACATCCGGTTACGTCCGCTTGGCAGGCTCATATCAACTAAGAAGCAATATTCAGTCGACAGAGCGTTTTCAAGAGCATAATTATTTATCTTTTTTGTCAGGATATTTACCATGGCGGTATTTTCGGGAGAAGTAGCGGGTTCTTCATTTACTTCATTCTCATTTTTGGAAACAATCGTTTCCGTTTTTGTTTTCCCCGCTGTGGCCGTTTTTACTTTTGTTTTTTTCTTTTTTGGCTTGGCAACTTTTGTTTCTTTCTTTACAGCAATCGGTTTGTTTTCAAAACTGCTGTTACTCATTTCGCCGCATGAAATGATGCATACAGCAAGCGCAGTAATCAAAAGAAGATTGTTTTTCAAAGGGATCAGTTTGCCAACAAGATAATGGAATGTGTATGAAATAAACAGGAAAGAATCCCTTAAAAGATTTCGTGCGGAACTTATGATCATCACAGGATTGGTACGAGAAATTATACGAATGAGGAATCAATTTCAGACCCTTTTGGCATAATAATTATTCTTATATAAGAAAAACCATTATGAAAAAGAAAACGGGGCCGATCACAAAAAAAGAAGAAGTAAGAGATAATCCTGATAACAAGATCGACCAGGATTTTAAAGGATATCCTCATGGGCAGGCAAAGGACGAGATCATAAAACCTGAAACTGATGAGGAAAAGAAAATTGCCGATATCGATAATAAGGATGGTGAATAAAGGATCTACAGGAAAAATAAATGAGCGATTGTTTTTGGAGCTGATAAACGTATAAATACGAAACCTTATAATGCCGGATTATTGCACAAAATTTTTATCTTCATTTGGCTAAATGAGGGCATATGAAAAGATCATTTGTATTGGCCGCTTTTTCGATTCTATATTTAATCGGTCATTCCCAAACACTGAAGTTTGTGATTTTTTCAGGAGGATCAGAATTGTCGTCACTTGCATACATGACCAATCAAAGGATCATAATAAAAATCTCGCAGGATGGAAATGTGCAGGAATGGGGAAACGAACAGGAGGCTGGTCGTTTTTATTCAGAACCCTGGAGGTTGCAACCTTATATGGGGAGAATTGAATATTTTGAAAAGCAGTTTGATTCAATTCTCAATGGCAAAATCAGGAGCATCGGCGTTACTTCAATTACTTATTATGGGTCGACGGAAAACGCTGCACTTGTCGGGAAAGTGAAATCGATCGGGAATATTTTTTTCAATTATTATCTTGACCTGGAAAATGAGTCGTTGAGAGGGAAGATAAAAACTGCAGGGCAAAAAAATCTATCTTATTATACTTCTTTTGATAATGAAGCATATCGCGGTAAAATAAAATCGATTGGTGGAACCCAGGTCAGCTATTACTCCACCTTTGATGATGTGTCGATTCGCGGAAAATTAAAAAGCCTGGGCTCACACAACTTTACATGGTACACATCCCTTGATCGCCAGGGTTACCAGGGTGGATTGAAATCGGGACCACGTTATCCCGTGATTGAAGGAGCAACTTATGTCATCTTGTAGCTTCATTATTTCTTTACCTTTTTATTTTTTTGCTTACTGAGACTCTTTAATGCTTTTTGCACCCTACCGATCAGCTTGTGTAATCTTTTTTCATGCTTTTCCAGCATTTTCTTTGTAGCAAATGCCGTATTGTCAAAATAGCGGTTGGCTTCACTTAAATGAAAATTGTATTGGCCTGCTTCTTCATCCAGTCTTTGTAACAATTGCCATAAATTTTCTTTTTTCTTCATAATAAAATCTGGAAACATCAAATTTCACGCCGCCGGGGCATATATATATAATAAGCTTTTTTATTTTTTACTGATCCTGTAAAGATTGCCACCATCTGTAACTGCATAGAGCATATCATTGAAGTATACGATATCCCTGAATCTTTCTTTTTTGTCTTCGAGTAATCTCTCTTCACCAACAACCTTATTATTTTCGATAACAAGCCGGGCAATATGCATGCTGCTGAGACCGCCTATAAACAAGTTATTTTTCCATTCCGGGATAGCATTGCCTTTATAAAAGGCCATCCCTCCGGGCGAAAGGACCGGGTCCCAGTAATACACCGGCTGTTCCATTCCTTCTTTTTGCTGAATGCCTTCGCCAACTTTTCCCCCTCCATATTCGATGCCGTAAGTGATCGTTGGCCAGCCATAATTTTTTCCTGCTCTTATAATATTTACTTCATCACCACCTCTTGGGCCAAATTCAGCCTCCCATAATTCGCCAGTTCCCGGATGTATGTCGAGACTTTGTGCATTACGAATTCCATAAGCAAATATTTCCGGCATTGCATCTTTTTGGTTAAGGAAAGGATTTCCGGGAGCCGGTTTCCCGTCTTTTGTTATTTTAAAAATTTTACCAAGACCGGAGTTCAGCCATTGCGCCTGCTTTCGTCCTTCCATGATCGATCTTTCCCCTGTGCTTACAAAAAGATTTCCATCTTTATCAAATATCAGCCTGGAGCCATAGTGCAAACTGCTTTTTAACGCTGGTGTCGCACGAAAAATAACAACCGGTTTGTTGATCCTTGATTCCGCTTCATTGAGTTCCCCTTTGGCAACAGCCATCAAATTTCCATCCTGAGTTTTTTCTGAATACGACCAATAGATCATTTTGTTTTTACTAAAATTTGGATCCAATGCCACATCGAGCATTCCTCCCTGGCCGGATGAATTTACTTCTGGAAATCCCGTAATCTTTTTTACAAGTGTGCCGTTTACATCAAGAATTTGCATCGAACCTCTTTTTTCAGTTATCAGCAATCGCCCATCAGGTAAAGGAATAACGGCCCATGGTAGTCCTAACTTTTCGGCAATCTTCTCGGTTTTGTAAGCAGTTTTGGTTTTAACACCCGCTACCCTCGTTTGACCGGTTCTTGCCGGTTTGTAATTTGTATTGGGAGTGTGGGTCTCGACCGGTGAATTTTGTCCCGAACAGATGATTGAATAAATAACAAATCCTGTAGTGCCTAAAATTGTTTTTGCTTTCATAATTAAATATTGATCTGGATTGTAAAAATAAGGAGCTTTCAAACAGGTTGAATAACCGCATATAACAATTAGCATTTGAGAAAAAGGGTTTGTTAGCAGAGCAGGCGATTGTTACCAAAAGTTATATTTGCTAAAAATCAATACAATGATACTCCGCTTTTTCATAGTTATCATCACGATATTCAATAGTATATCCGCAATTGCGCAAAAGGATCCGGCAAAGCAAAAACCGTTGCGGGTAGGAGTTGTTGGCCTGGTGCATACCCATGTGCATTGGATCCTCGGCTACCAGAAAAAAAATGTGATTGAACTTGTAGGTATTGCTGAGCCCAATCGCGCACTGGCAGAAAGATATTCCAGGCAACATGGTTATAATATGGGTATGGTGTACAACACCATGGAAGAAATGATCGAAAAAGCAAAACCTGAAGCGGTACTTGCTTTCAATTCTATTTATGATCATTTAAAAACTGTCGAATACTGTGCGCCTCGTGGTATTCATGTAATGGTAGAAAAGCCATTGGCAGTAAGCCATGATCATGCGACCAAAATGCTGGCATTGGCAAAAAAGCACAATATTCGGTTGCTCACTAATTACGAAACGACGTGGTATGGCAGTAATGCGAAAGCATACCGGATCGTTAAAGAGGATAAATTGATCGGTGACATCAGGAAGATCGTTTTTCATACAGGTCATCCCGGCCCGGTGGAAATTGGTTGCAATCCGGAATTTTTAGAATGGCTTACTGATCCGGTTTTAAATGGTGGAGGCGCAATAACTGATTTTGGTTGTTACGGCGCAGATCTGGCAACATGGTTCATGGATGGAGAAACTCCGGTAACTGTAACAGCTGTTACACAACAGATAAAGCCTGAATTATATCCCAAAGTGGACGACGAGGCAACTATTATTCTCACTTATAAAAAAGCACAGGTCATCATCCAGGCATCATGGAACTGGGCCTATGGCCGAAAAGACATGTATGTATATGGAAAAACTGGTTTTGTTTTTTGTAAAGACGGAACAAACATGCAATTAAAAGAGAATGAAAAAAAGGAAACACAAACCATTGCTGCACCGGTTTTAGACAATGACCGTAATGATCCTTTTGTTTATTTTGCAAACGTCATTCATGGGAATATTAAAATGAATAAAAACGATCTTTCATCTCCAGAAACCAATGAGATCGTTATAAAGATACTGGAGGCAGCAAAACACGCTGCTAAAACGGGCCAGACAGTCGTTTGGAATGAATATTTTAAACATTAAAGGTCAAAAGTGTACGCGTTCTTATTTTGTTTTTGCTTATAAGTGTCACCAGGGGCCTGATCAATGATTTTATGCTGCATCGGCCAATGAAAAAAATGTAAAACATATGAAACCGAAAACAATTGAAGAGTATATTGATGCTGCACCACCTGAATTGCAGGAAAGACTTTGGCATCTGCATGAATCTATTAAAGCCGCAGCGCCGGGGGCAAAAGAAGATTTGAAATGGAGTATGCCTGCTTACTCTTACCAAAAAATACTTGTCACGTTTGCTGTGCTTAAAAAGCATACTGGCTTTTATCCAATGCCATCCGCGATAAAAGCATTTAAGAAGGAACTTGCTCAATATAAGACTGCCGAAGGCTCCGTTCAATTTCCACATGATAAACCGTTGCCCTTGTCCTTGATAAAAAAGATGGTCAGGTTCCGTGTTAAAGAAAGTAAAGAAGGAATTATAAAATGGAGGTCGTAACAAAACTATTTGACTTTTTTAAATTCCACGTTTCTTGCTCTTCCCACCGATATTTTAAGATTGACAATCTTGTCTTTTTGCCTTTCAAAATAGACGATACCGGCAGCCGTTTCAAACCCATCTTTATAAGTAGGGTTTAGTTGCAATTCTCTTTTGGGTTTTTGTATCAAAACGATCTTTCCATTTTTTATTTGCACATAAAATCTTGCTTCAGCTTCATCCGAGTAATATTCACCTGTGTATTCGTTCATTGCCTTTTCATTAAGTTTTGCAGAATCAACAGCAATAAAATTAATACTATCCTTTGCCCCATTAATGAATAAAAAACCTTTTGAATTGAATTCGATCCGGTTGTTGCCGGTAATAAAAACATTTTGTGCAATTGGAGTTAATGCACCCACCTGTGTACCATGCAATTTATCATTCTGTAAATACAATTTTGCGCCACCGCCGGTCCTGGCATTCCGGTACCAGCCTGTATAATTATTTAATTTGTCTTTTGATACCATAACTGAAGGCGGCGTTTCTTTTTTACTTTCAGGTATTTTTTCAGGTATAAAAAGATTTTCAACGGCCTCTGCGACATTAAGCGTATCACTATCAAATTCGGAGCTATTGCTTAACCATGCTATGGATAACCCAAGTTCCGGGTAGGCAACGAGGTTTGACCGATAGCTGGCGGTGGCACCATCATGCGTCGTGTATTTCCAGCCTCTATAGGTGCCCACGAAAAGGCCTGCCGCATAATTATGCATTATTCCGCTATTTAATGGGGTTGTGCTGATCTGTTTTTCAAGCAGTGACGGCATCCCGAGTTTGCCGCTTAAATAATAATGATTCCAGATTAACAGATCTTCCGCGGTGGTAAGCAGCCCGCCATTACCATAAACATATTCATTGGGCATGTTCGTCAGGTAATTCGATCCACTTTTAGCGTACGCAATCGCCCTGCCAGGAACCACCCTTTTATAATTGTCCCGCCATTGCGTATGGTTCATTCCCGCCGGTTCAAAAATATATTTGCGGGTAAAATCGGCTAAACTCATGCCACCTACTCTTTGTACGATGATCGCTAAAAGATTATAGTTTGAATTGCTATATAAAAACTCGTCACCGGGTTTATGGTTCAGTGTTTTTTGGTTACTTATTACATATAAGGCATCCTCGTTATCATATGTTTTGGTGCTTCTTGGCCATCCTGCCATCGCTACGACGGCCCCCCAATCCTTTAAACCGCTTTTATGCTGCATCATTTGCCGAAGGGTTATTTTATGGCCATAATCCGGCAGCTCCGCCAGATATTTCCTCACATCGTCATCCAGGGATAATTTGCCTTGCTGCTCCAGCAGAAGGATAGCCGCCGATGTAAATTGTTTAGACACTGAACCTGCTTCCGTAATTGATTCTGTGGTCAAAGGCACATTATGTTCAAGGTCCGCGATGCCCCATGCTCTTGAAAAGATCATGCTTCCATTCCTGGCAATGGCCAATTGTGCCCCTGGTTTGTGGGGCTTGTATCTTTCAAATATTTGTTCAATTTTTGCAACGGTATCTTGCCAGCTTTGACCAGTTGTAAATAAATAAATTACAGAGCAGACAAACGACAAGGTGAGCTTTTTCATGTGCTATATTTATATTTAAATGTACAGGATATTTGTCAACCGCGTCATCTCTTAACTGCAGCTGATTTGTTAGCATGTAATACTAAATTTGTAATTTTATGCCGGTCCTTACGGATCGTAGCTGGCCTTCTCCCGGTATGGTTATTGAGGACATCTTATATCCCACTTCCGGACTCTCATCCAATATTCTTCTAAAGCCCCGCCCGTGAAATGTGTATTTACCAACAAATTGTTTTATGAGGGGATATTTGCTTTTTCTTATTTCTTTATTGCTTGTTGGCAGTTTGTATAGCCAGGATTATTCTGTAAAGGATCTTGTGTATGCAACCACACTGCCGCCAAAAAAACAGGATGGGTTTTTGACCAGGAACAAGTTTATTCCCGGTGGAAGCCGGACACAGGATAATGTGATCGTAAATATTTATAACGTAAAGCCCGGGAAGAAGAAGAAAAAGAAAAGGGATACACTCAATATTATGAGGCGTCTCGAGGCCTCACGGACTAAAACTAATTCTTCAGTTACTTATATCACCTCTTTAAAAGGAGAGTTTTTAGAAAATAAGAGAATATTAAGGGAAGGGGGATTTTTCTGTGGTAACGAAAACGATTCTTCAACAGCTTTATATCAAAAGAGAAATTTATCCGTGCTTGCCCGCATTATTCCGGAAAAGGAGATGGATACACTTTATTCGATGGCTATAAATGCACAGGAATTGCCTTTGCCGGATTCAATCCAGTTTGCAGAAGACCTGTTGCAGTTTTACTCGCATGAATATCTTGTAAGCGTTTTTGGTTCTGTAAATGTTGTCAAAGACCTTTACTATTTTTCTGAAACTGAAGTCGCAAAATGTTCCGTTCTGTTCCCAAAAACTAACAGGCAGGCAGTTTTTATTTGGGAAGATAATGTCAATCTTTGTAAGCCAGCTTACCTGGTCATTGGCGGAAATATGAATGCAAGCACGATTTCAAATTATGATGGAGTGATCGGGGAAAATATTTGGAGTTCAAAAGAAGGAATTTATTCCGGGATGAGTCTTAATAGTCTTATGACTCTTAATGGCAGTAGTTTCAAGTTTTATGGAAAGGATGCTGAGTCTCCTTATCTCGTGCTTCCTGAAAATACCGGAGCCATAAATTTTAAATCAAATAGGGTTGTCTTAGGTTGTCTGAATCCCGGTGGCTCACGACTATTGAACAATAAAATGGTCAGCGCGGATGAGATCGTTGCTGACAACCTTGGCATTTATGTTTACATGATGTTGATCATGCCATCGCCTGCCAAAAAGTGATAAACTAATTTCAGCTACGGAATTAATTATTATCAGCCTGCTGGTTAACGTGTATCATATAGTTTCGGAACGGTCGTTTCTACCTTGCCAACTCATTTATTTTTCAAATCAATTTTATTAAAAATGAGACAAGAATACTGGATCAATGTAAAGCATGTTGATAATAGGTTGGTAATATTTTTGAACGGTGAAATTGTTTGGGACAGCGGGATCATTCACGGCGATCCTGCTATGGATCATTATATCGAGATAACACAAAATCTAAATGCCCATCCTGAGCATACGAGCGAATTAATATTTGAGGGGTTTAATGATTCGTACACCGAAAACGAGAACGGAATTGAATTTAATCCCTGGCATTTTAACTATCGTGTATTTAGAAGAGAGCTAAATGGTACAAATGAGGTGAAGGAATATGATATTCTTGCCCCCTATAATGAAAAGCACTTATCCAATCCGAATATTAAAGCAATCAATAATTCCTATCAGATAGTATTGAAAGACAAGGAATATAAAGTTGTTTCGAACTCTTTATCTCAAAACTTTTATAAGTAAGAAGTCATTAATAGAACGGGAATTTTTTACCCAGCCTGGCGAATTGAAAAAAAGGATAGTTGTCTCTAAATTATTCTCAATGTTTATACCACGGAAAGAAGTAATCAATTCGGATAGGTATAAATTACACATTTTGTGTTAGTAAGAATTGCCTGGATTGCAGGCATTATTCTTGTTTTACTCTTCATAGATAAAATCAATTGTTTAACCGTATTAAAAACTTATCTATGAAAAAAATATTTTGCGCCGCAATGATCCTGGCAGCAGCCTATACAGTCAGTGCGCAAGAGGTGGTAACGTATAAATCAACCAATGGCGAATTCGATCATACTTCGCAAGTACCGGTTTCGATACGTGAAAATTTTGCGGCGAACAATCCTTCGGCAACTACGGTTACCTGGATGCCTATGACCAGTGATTGGTGGTATGCAACCTACAAAACCGACAATAACAGGATCGTTCGCGTATATTACAACACACAGCCATGGTATTTGATGAGGGGAGAAAGCTTTAAAGCGTCTCTTCCTGTGCTGAATACATTTGTACCGGACGCTGTGATCACCAATGCGATCAATACCTATGGGAATAATTTATACAGTATTACACGCAGGGTATCAAATGGCAGTGAAGAAATGTATCATGTTACTATTATTAAAAATGGCACATCTGAAATTGCATTAATGAATAGCCAGGGAGTAGTTTACACAAATACAAGTCAATCCGTGCAGCGCTAGGGATAGTATAGCGGGATTCAAAATTAAAAGACCCTTTTCACGGGTCTTTTAATTTACACGGCTGTCCCAAAATGCTGGCTTGGTTTTGGTTCGACCTTTAAACAATAAAGTTTGTTGTTTAAGGTCATTCGCGATGTCTTTATATAGTCAGATCATTTATCTTTTTGTCCTTGCGATCCCGGTCGCCTGTATTTCGTGGACAATCACTCACGAAGAAGTTTTTAAAGAGCCCAGAGAATTTTGTGTATTACATAGCAGGAAGAATAAGCGGTTCTTATTCAGAAAATTTTTCTACATGCTCACTTGTGAGTACTGCCTTAGTCATTACGTTACGATCGCTATGCTTATCCTTACTGATTTTTATTTATTGTATCCTGATTGGCGGGGTTATGTGATTGCCGGCTTCTCAATTGTATGGATAGCGAATCTGTATATGAGTTTATTTTATCTGCTACGACAGGGTATAAAGAAGGAAAAAGTAACCATCGAGGAGATCGAAGAAAATAATAAGCAAAAAAATTAAGTACATTAGCTGATAACCCAAAAATAAAATGCAGACTTTTATCGGGCAAAAAGCTACCAGAAGCATGACCATTACAGCCGATCATGTTAAAAGATTTGCGGAGTTAAGCGGCGATTATAACCCACTTCATTTTGATGAGACGTTTGCAGCTAAGACAAAATTCACAAAGCTTGTGGTGCAGGGCGGCTTAACTACGGGCTTGCTTCATGCCCTCGTTGCAATGGATATGCCGGGACCGGGGACTGTTTTTCTTAGTCAAAACTGGAAGTTTACAGCACCTGTTTTTATTGGAGACACAATTATTGCAGAAGCAGAAGTGGTCGGCAGACATGAAACAAAACCGGTCACGCAGCTAAAAATAAAGATAACCCGCCACGAGGGAGAAACGGTTTTAGAAGGAGAAGCATGGTGTTATACTTTTGACACGGATAGTAATATTTGATTGCCTGTGTTTATTCAAGGAAATGCATACATATTCAGGAAAAGATTCCACAAAATGTATCCATTTTTTAGTTGGATGTAAGGCTGACCCACAGAGGCACGGTTTTGCATAGTAGAAGGTAGTACTAATTACAAATTTTATTATGAAAACAAAACAATCAAAGGACGATAGGTCCTTAACTGATTTACCAGAATCAAAACGTGATAAAGAACTATTGAAGCCGGATGAGGCTACACTTGATTTGCCGGATGTCAAAGATATTCCGGGGCAGGAGCATGTGAGACCATTGCCCGCGGGAGAAATGGCCGATACCACTATTTCGTCAGCTGATGAAGAAGGAAGCGGCCTGTTAGACACTGACGAGGATATACTGTTGGACAACAACACCAATGTGAGCGGATCTGAAAGAGATCTGCTGCGACGCAGCAGCGAATCGATGGCGACATTGGACGATGAGCAATTGAATAGCAGTGATCTTGATAGTAGGGATGATGAAGGTTCGATGCTCAATGAAAAGTCTGACAGAAGCGGAAGGGATCTTGATGTTCCCGGTAGCGAGGATGATGACGCAAATGAAGAAATAGGAGAGGAAGACGAAGAGAATAACTCTTATAGTCTGCGTGATCCGGAAGATGAATAAATTCTTTCTTTCATTTTTTTTCTTCCTGCGCCGATAACGAGGACAGCCGGGTCCATGCAAAGTAACCTATTACAAGAATTTTCCAGCCGTACAGATTACTTTTTCCCTGATACTTTGCTTATTAAGAAAATTGCCAAAGCGATTATGCCTACCACTATCAGCACACCTACCCAAACTCCAGCCTGGAAGATGTCACCTACTAATTCGCAACTTGTCAACGACATGGACATCATTAAGAACATTAAAACGTAAAGTGAATTTTTCATACTACTTTTTTACGTGATTAAATTTCCTTTCTCACAAATACTTTCTATTATTTCCAAATTGTGTACCACCATTAACCATCGATAAAAGCCATCAAACCGAAGAAATAAAATTGAAATAAACTGTAAAAGCAGCATTTTTTTCTACACTTCACGGCGGAAGCGCGGAATACATTGAATAAATTTTTTTTGCTATTCAATAGAATAAAAACTACCTAAAATTTTCGGCTGACTTTTTGTTTAATTCATTTAGAATTTTATTTTTATGAATTGGGTTGACTTAATTCTGATCCTGATCGTTTTGTTTGCTGTGCTGGCTGGTTGGTACCGTGGTTTTATTTCCAGCATGCTTAGTTTGGTTGTATGGGTGGGCAGTTTCGTTTGCGCCTATCTTTTTTATCCATATGTTGCCGGCTTTATTGATAAGTTATTGGATGCAGGACCCTGGTTATTGGCCATTGCTTTTATATTGACGGCTATTGTAGCGGGTGTTTTCTTCAGCATTATTGCGGGGTATATTTCACGAAGTGTCCCGATAGACGCTCATCAAAATGGT
>DASVAM010000370.1:0-4606 GCA_036376375.1 Chitinophagaceae bacterium | reverse complement strand
CAGGTGTCGAGGTTTTTTGCATTCAGTTGCGCATCGTATTGTTTTTCCCAATCCAGTTGCGATTTTGCATTGGTCTCACTAAAACCCATTATCTTTTGTGCATTGATGATCGATGCAAACAATAATAGCATCATGGAAAAGTAGATTCGTCTCATGTTTATGTTTTTTATTTTGGAGTCAGCTAAGGTACTACTATGAATCTTTTGTTGCGTCTGTCACGACACTTTATTCGGGATCGAAGCCGATAGCTATCGGTTCTTGTGCTTTCCGTTCGCTATTCAGCAATAGACTCCGTTTATTGAATGCGTCTTTACCAATTCCAACGGACCTTGTCATGCCGAGCCGGCAATAAAATGAATCATCAATTCTGACGAAAAACAGGTGAGGCATCTCAGGTACATTTAATAGCCAAACAATGTATAACCTGAGATGCCTCCTTCGTCGGCATGACAGACTTCGATATGCTAGATACTTTTTATCTCACTAATAAGATCATTCAATGCTTTCTTTGCATCACCAAATAACATGGAAGTTTTTGGTTGATAAAAAAGTTCATTCTCAATACCGGCATAACCAGGTTTCATGGATCGCTTGTTTACAATTACCATTTTTGCAGATTCTACATCCAGTATCGGCATTCCATATATAGGCGAACTCTTATCATGTTTAGCCGCCGGATTCACTACGTCATTGGCACCCAACACCAGCACGACATCGGTGGATGGGAACTCTTCATTCGCCACTTCCATTTCCATTAATTTCTCATAACTCACATCGGCTTCTGCCAATAATACATTCATATGACCGGGCATACGGCCCGCGACGGGATGAATAGCATATTTTACCTGCACGCCTTTCAACTCTAATATTTTTTGCAGTTCATGACAGGTATGCTGGGCCTGTGCAACGGCAAGACCATATCCGGGTACTATGACAACTTTATTGGCAAAGCTCATCACGACCGCTGCATCATTCAAACTTATTTCTTTGTGTTGCATCGAACCTTTTTCACCTGCTGCCGACTGCGAACCGCCAAAGGAACCGATCAATACATTTACCAACGACCGGTTCATTGCTTTACACATTAATATGGTAAGAATAGTTCCTGCAGCACCAACAAGAATACCACCGGTTAGTATCACCTTATTATTGTAAAGAAAACCACTGCACGCTGCTGATATGCCACTTAGGGAGTTTAATAATGAGATCACAACAGGCATGTCAGCACCGCCAATGGGTTGAACAAAGAACACTCCATATATGAGTGATAAAATCAACACAACATAAAACCAAATCGTGCTTACTTCAGATTTGTTCATGGTCACATATGCTGATAAACCAACCGCAAATATCAATAGGGCAAGATTTACCAAATGCTGTCCTTTGAAAGCGAAATCTTTTACTTTGCCGCTTAACTTACCCCATGCAAGCACACTTCCCGAAAAGGTAATACTGCCCAATACAAGACCAGCAAATAAAATGATCATTGTACCGGCTGTAACAGGTAAGACCAATTGTTCATATCCAGATTCGTAAACCTGACCTATTTTGATCGTGAAATCATTGTTGACAATTTGATTGAACTCTGCTATCGAGATCACTGCTGCGCTGGCACCTCCCAACCCATTGAACATACTTACCATTTCGGGCATGGCCGTCATCTTTACTTTCTTTGCCATCACCACACCAATGACAGAGCCAATCACAAGCCCGCCAAATATCCAGGCATGATTTCGAAGGTTAGCGCCCGCATCATCTTTGAATAAAAAAATAGTTCCGATAATGGCCCCAACCATTCCGATGCCCGCAATTGTATTTCCATTTCGTGCAGTAGCCGGGTTCGACATCATCTTTAATCCTATAATAAAGGTGATCGCGGCTACAATGTATATTACTGATAAGATCGAAACTCCCATGAATTTATTTTTTCTTCCTGAACATTTCCATCATTCGGTCGGTTACCACAAAGCCGCCGACAACATTGATCGTTCCAAAAATAACTGCCAGCAGTCCTAATATCAGCGCTGCGTAATTATTTGAGTCCGCTCTTCCCATTACGATGATAGCGCCAATAATAACGACGCCACTGATCGCATTGGCATGGCTCATTAAGGGCGTATGCAAAACAGTGGGCACTCTGCTGATCACAATAAAACCAAGAAAGATCACCAGGATCACAATATAGATCATTTGCTCATTGGCGCTCAGCCATTCAAAAATTGATCGCATAGTTTTTTATTAAAGAAGTGATTTTACTTTTTCATTTCTTATCTCACCATCATGAACTATACAGGCTCCGCTAACCAATTCATCATTCCAGTTCAAATCTATCTTGTTCTCTTTGTTTATGATGAGAGGAAGGAAGTTCAAAATATTTTTTCCATACATCCGGCTGGCATCATTCGGCATCGAAGATGGAAGGTTGCTGTTGCCGGCAATGATGATTCCATTGAAATCAATGATCTCGTTATTTTTTGTCACCGGAGTATTGCCCCCGGTTGCGGCAGCAATATCGATGACCACGGATCCTTTTCGCATGACCGCCAACATTTCTTCCGTAATCAAGATCGGTGCTTTTTTACCGGGGATCTGCGCAGTCGTGATAACAACATCTGCCTTGCTGATCGAATCTGCTATTTTTTCCTGTTGCCTTTTTTTGTATTCTTCTGACTGTTCAACGGCATAACCCCCGGCTTTGCTGGCATCGGCGGCTCCTTCTACCTCAATGAACTTTGCTCCAAGACTCATCACTTCTTCTTTTACTGCCGGTCTTGTATCAAATACTTCCACTACTGCTCCCAATCTTTTTGCAGTTGCAATTGCCTGCAATCCTGCAACACCTGCACCCAAAATCAAAACTTTGGCCGGCTTGATGCTTCCGGCAGCGGTCATCAGCATGGGGTAATACCGGGGATATAAATTTGAAGCCAATAATACTGCCTTATATCCTGCAATATTTGCCTGGCTGCTCAGCACATCCATGTTCTGCGCACGGGTTGTGCGGGGAAGCATGTCCAAAGAAAATATTGAGCACTTTTGCGAAGCGTATTGCTGCACTAGTTTGGAATTGAATAGAGGTTGATAAACGCCAATCAATATTTGATCGCTTCGGCCCAATTTTTCAGCCGATAACGGGTTAATGACCAAAACAATATCAGCGTTTGAAAGTATCTCCGCTGGTGATTTGATAACCGCCCCGGCCTCTTCGTACTCTTTATTAAAGCAAAAGGCATTTTCCCCTGCATTGTGTTCGGTCCATACGGTTATCCCTTTTTTGATCAGTACGGTGGCCGATTCGGCTAACAGAGATACACGATTATCAAAAGAAGGCTCCTTAAGAATTCCAACGATCATGAATAATAAAAAATATTAATGCGATGAAGATAATTATTTTCTAAAAACGTATTATAAAATGTTGCTTTTCTTTAAACTCCTGTCTGAATAATACAATTCCCAAAAAAAACAGGTCAATAGTGCATCTCACTGCGTCATGTTTCTTTATCATCTCCCAGGCGGCTTCCATCTCTTTACTCCAATGAATATCATCAAAAACAAATATTGAATTATTATTTACTTTAGAAAGCAATTGACGAAAATACCTTTCTGTCGGGTCTTTTCTATGGTTACCGTCTATGAATGCGAAGTCGATAGTCGACAGACCACGGACGACGGCCGATAATGTGTCATTGAAATTTCCTTCTATTAATTCGGTGTTCCTGATCTCTAAAGTTTCGAAATTTCGTTTAGCTACCTCCGCAATTTCCTTCGCTCCTTCCATTGATATCAGTCTTGCAACTGGCCTTGCCAGCGAAAGATATGATGTCGTAATACCTAAAGAAGTCCCCAATTCAACAATAGTTTCGGGCTGATAATGTTTAATCATGCGAAAAAGCATTTGCCCAAACTTTTTTGGTTTCGCTGCATTTTTTGCAATTGACGAAATCCTTCTCTTATTTTTTTTATCACTTGCTGAACCTGCACCAAAATCTTCAACTTCCAGGATCGCTTTATCATTTAATAATCGGTGTCGCTGGGCCTCGACTTTTTTATATTCGGGATAATTTGTTTTATCGTTCATCACTTTTGTGATAAAATCAAACACAAAAGGCGAATGCATTCCATGACCCTTACCATTTGATGCAGTAAAATAATATTGGAAATATTTTAGAAGTAATTGAGCCTTCGAAAACATGAAGCAAGCTAAATAATCATTTGCACATTTTCACACTTGCACATTTGCATATTTGCATATTACCTTCTCTCCCATAACTGAAACGTAAATGCATACGCATGTTTTTCATCAGCAGGGTTATCGGTTTTACTTACAAGTGTCCAATCATCTTTTTCTATCACGGGAAAATAAGTATCTCCTTCTAATTCTGCATGAACCCTCGTCATATAAATTTTACTAGCGCGGTCAAAAGCAATCATATATATTTCACCACCTCCGATGATAAAGATCTCTTTGTAGTTAAGACTTTCCGCAAGTGATACGGCAGCATCCACGCTGTTCACTACTGAAACACCTTCTGCATTCCAACCCGGTTTTCGGGTGATCACAATATTTTTTCTTCCCGGCAATGGTCTGCTGCCCATTGACTCAAAA
>DASVAM010000369.1:0-4849 GCA_036376375.1 Chitinophagaceae bacterium | reverse complement strand
TGATACACGGAGACTCTCTGTGTCCCTCTGTGCCTCCCCGTCTCCGTGGTTCAAAAAATAAATCTGAAGAATGAAACAGCATAATATAGGGATCATCATGAATGGTGTAACAGGTCGTATGGGCACCAACCAGCATTTGTTACGATCTATTGCAGCGATCATCACACAGGGAGGGGTAAAGATCAGTGAAGGAGAAACGATCATGCCTGATCCGATACTTGTGGGACGAAATATCAGCAAGCTGGAAAAACTGGGTGAATTATCTGGAATTAAAAAAATGACGACCAATCTTGATGAAGCATTGGCTGATAAAAACAATATCATTTATTTCGATGCACAAGTGACAGGAAGAAGAGCAGATGCTGTTAAACAAGCTGTGGAAGCAGGCAAACATATTTATTGTGAAAAGCCCGTTGCAACAGACACCAGAACTGCTATGGAACTTTATAAATTATGTAAAGATGCCGGGTTGAAAAACGGTGTCGTGCAGGATAAACTATGGCTTCCCGGTATAGTGAAAATAAAAAAACTTATTGAACAAGGTTTCTTTGGAAAAATACTTTCCGTGAGAGGTGAATTCGGCTATTGGGTTTTTGAAGGTTATACAATTCCGGCCCAACGTCCTTCATGGAATTACAGGAAGGAAGATGATGGTGGAATTATTGTTGATATGCTTTGTCATTGGCGTTATGTACTCGATAATGTATTCGGTAAAGTAAAATCTGTTTGCTGTTTGGGTGCAACACATATTCCAAAAAGAGTTGATGAGCAGGGAAGTGAATATGAATGTACGGCTGACGATGCAGCGTATGCAACATTTCAATTGGAAGATGGCATCATTGCTCATTTCAATTCATCCTGGACGGTCAGAGTGAGGCGGGATGATCTATTTACATTGCAGGTTGATGGAACGAAGGGTTCCGCGGTGGCCGGTTTACGGGAATGTTATATACAGGATTATCAACATACGCCAAGACCCGTATGGAATCCTGATATACCACAGCCCATAAATTTTTTTGATGGCTGGACAAAATTTGCGGAGCAGGAAAACTATGACAATGCTTTCAAGGTGCAATGGGAATTGTTTCTAAAGCATGTTGTAAAAAATGAACCGTTTCCATGGGATCTTCGTGATGGTGCAAAAGGTGTACAGTTGGCGGAGAAAGGACTGGAAAGCTGGAACAAACGTTGTTGGGTCGATATTCCCGAACTTTAATACTTGCGAGGAGCGAAGCGTGGGCAACATGTGATCTGCGTCATTTCATTGTTCGGTAATTCTATTCAGCAGTTTAAATTGAACCACAGAATACACAATGACACAAGGTAACACAGAGGATCTCCGTGCTTCTCCGTGCACCTCGTGTCGCCGTGGTTAAAAAACTTATTATGAAAAGAGTAGCATTAATAACAGGCGGAACCCGGGGCATTGGATTTGGAATTGCAAAGCATCTTGCTCAAAACGATTTTGATCTTGCAATAAACGGAGTACGAGAAGAAGCAGCCGCTGCTGAGGCTTTGCAGGAATTGCGTAACACGGGAGCGGAGGTTATCTATTGCAAGGGTGACGTTTCACTCACAGCCGACCGAAAAAAAATAATTGAACAGGTCAAGAAACATTTTGGCAAGCTGCATGTACTCGTAAACAATGCAGGTATAGCTCCAAAAGAAAGAAAAGACATATTGGAGACACCCGAAGAAAGTTTCGACAGGCTGATCGCCACTAATCTTAAAAGCACTTATTTTCTCTCCCAGCATGTTGCTAACTGGATGATCGAACAGAAAAATGCTGACAGCTCATTTACATCCTGTATCATCAATATCTCATCCGTGTCGGCCACAGCAGCCAGTGTAAACCGCGGAGAATATTGCGTATCGAAAGCAGGTATTAGTATGGTTACACAATTATTTGCTGTACGCCTGGGGGAGTTTGACATCCCGGTTTATGAAGTTCGCCCCGGCGTGATCTATACTGATATGACGGCTGCAGTAGAAGAAAAATATGATAAGCTGATCGGGGAAGGATTAACTGTTCAGAAACGCTGGGGCTATCCTGATGATGTTGGAAAAGCAGTTAGTTCATTAGCTCTTGGAAATTTTCCATACTCAACGGGCCAGGTGATCATGGTTGACGGGGGGCTTACGTTATCGAGGTTTTAAAATTTTGGTTCGAACTTTAAAAGATGATTGGCCAATGCCTGCATTTGCATACCTTTCAATGCAAATCAAAATAAGAGTCAATAATGAAGATTCTTATCACGCTAATATCACTACTATTCAGTTTCCATTTAGTGGGACAAAAAGCAAGTTTGAAACAGCGGACACTTATGGAAATTGATGGCTACATCAAATACGCATATGAACTTCTCGGAAAGACTGACTCAGCAATTCTAGCTGCAGGAAGACCTGATTCAATTATTGGTGGCGATAAGTGGGAAGCAGAGCTAATTAATACAAGCACATCCAAAAAAAAGAATAAGTTGGGTGCAAGTAAAGCGATTGTTATTGGTACAGGTTGTGGTGCATTAATGTTGACAATATCTGAAAAAACGAACCTTGCATCTACATTGACGTTCCTTGTTCATGAAAAGTCATATTTAGATGGGGACGACATAATAACTTTTCTAAAACATCAATACACATTCGACAAAAACGCAACCGCAATAATAGAAACAAAGAATTCCAATTATATTGCTCTAAATATTATGAGAGGTGGAATATTGATCATGGCATGGGATAAGGAAAATAATAAAAGCAAATTTCAAGATTGATAACCTACTTACTTTTTAAGGCTGTGTTCGCTGGATTATCCTGATGATGTTGGCAAAGCAATCAGTGCATTAGCTCTTGGAAATTTTCCTTACTCAACGGGGCAGGTGATCATGATAGATGGTGGGCTTACTTTATCGAGGTTTTAATTGTTGGATTAAATAAAGACTTTTTATTTATTAAATCCTAAGAACAAAAAAGCGGCAAACTTTATCAAACTATTGTTATCAAAAGAGTAAATATGAAGAAACGCTTTGAATATCATGGAAGTTTTTTTCTAGTAATGGTAGCATTAATCATCGTGAGCAAAAATTGTCTTGGTCAGAATAAATTGCCCAATACAGCAAATGGAAAAATTCATGAACTCGCCGGCATCATATTACGGATAGCACTGATCTTCCATTTTTTCTTTTCAGCAACGACAACGAAAGTGCTCCACATTCTCCTTATTGAACCATCAGTATTTTTTATTTCGTAACTGCAATCCACGATAGCGGTGGTTGAATTGATCATCCTTGTATTTTTAATCGTTAACGTCCTGGTTCCAGGATTGGTGGCAGAGCTTTTAAGCATGCCTTGTATCGCAGCACCAATTCCATTTCGCCACTCTCCACTTGATATAAGTTGATCAACATCGTTAGTAAGAATATTTTTTAATAAGGCTGTATCACTTTTTTCCCTGGCTTCTGAATACTGGCCGATCAAGGAAGCGATAGCTTTTTGTTGAACATCATTTGGTTTATTTTGCTGGCCAAATAAAAATGAAACACTGGTGACACTCAATAGAAGAAGGGAGAATAAATTTTTCATATAAAGAGTTTTAGAAGCCTGTCATGCCCTAATTTAATCTATAAAAACGTATCCGTAAATTTTTCACAGGTTAGGTTGTTGGTCAGCCGACCAACAACAACCGGGGAAGGTTTGTCCACGCAGGCATTGCAACCCTGAATTGTGAATCATATACACGGACATTCAGAGCAATCCATCTAAATAGAATAATGAACAAAGGGACATAAATGAACGACCGGGATATTCTGGAAAATAATTTCATTTAGTAATTATTTCTTCCGGATTCAACTTCCGAAATCTCTTGTTATTCTGATTTATGCCATAAAACCTTATCTGTAAATTTTTTGCTTTCCGGCCACAGGTCTGCCACATTATTTCTTTGTGATTGAATTTTCTTTATAGGGAAGTTTCCGGACCGCCCCGAATGATTTACTCTATTTGTAATTTCTTGATGGACAAGTTCGCGGACCTAAGCGTTTGATTGCTTTGTGTGAACTAAATTTTTTGATTGGGGATCAAGAGTGTTTACTTTAATAGCTTTTGTTTTGTTCCTCAGGTAAGGCGGAACGGAAAGCATAGCTGCTTCACGGCTATCTGCATCTATAAACGCATAAGCGTGATGATCACCGTCGTTACAACCAAATTCAAAATGCGTCAAAAAACCTGCATGATATTCCCTGAAGTAGTCCATTACTTTCTGGCATTGACCATCTTCGTGTGTTGAAATAATTAAATATCGATCCATACGACAAGAGTTTTAGTAAAGATATAAAGATTATAACCAGGAAGCTCTTGTTATTTATTTGTTACCTGATCTGTATGGGCAGAAGAACCGTTTCATAGAGGTAAAGATACTCCAGTCAACACCTTTTCATCCAAATGCCAACGCAAATAATAATGCTTTTTGCAATGCGTAAACAGCAGTACTCATTCAATTAAACTTCTTAATGCTCCACAACTTATCTTAGCGCAATGGACAAGCAACAGCTCATAGAACGTGTTCCCCCTAGTTGTTGTTGGTCGCCCGACCAACAACGGCATAAGTTTATGAACGAGGCCCTGGAAGAGGATCTTCATAACGATATATTAAATAAAATTTTTCAAATACGGAATCTAAATCCTCTTTGAGAGATTGTTTGGTCACAATAGCTTTCTTATCTCCAACTATTCGTAGTCTTTTGCCAAATATTGCCCCTTCCTTGTAATTTCCTATCGTTACATTTACAAGTATCATAAAATTAGGATCAGACGGATCTGCCACCATCATGTAATCAAAATAATCAGTGCCGTAATC
>DASVAM010000553.1:0-6609 GCA_036376375.1 Chitinophagaceae bacterium | reverse complement strand
TTCAAAATAAATACCGGCAGTAACATTTATTAAAAGCCACATCAGGAAAGCAAAAAGTGAACGCAGTATCTTCCTGAAATACTTTGTCACTTCCGGATCCATGCTAAACATGATACTTCGATTTGGTTATTGACAAGGTAAATCAAATTCTAAAGGGAGATAAAACTATTTGGTCATCAATAAACGCCGGAATTGCAGGGAATCGCCGTTAAAAACATTAAAATCAACTTTCGAAACGATACCATTCACCCGCCCTTCTTCGCTATGCTGCCAGAAATCCCAGTTGCGATCGATGCGCGGGGTGTCATACTGATAATAATGCGCCGCCCACAAGGGGTAACTGTTAAATTCTTTACCGAGATATCTTGCATAAAAAGCAACGCTGGTATAAATGATGGGCTTGACCCCATAATAATGCTCAATCACAGTAAGCCATTCCCTGAGTTCCTTTTTTAATACAGCAGGATTTACTCCATAAGTCTGTTCGATATCCACTACCGGTGGAAGGTCGCCTTCTTCCAGGTCGACCATGCTTATGAAATTTTCGGCCTGTTCTCTTCCATCTTTTGTGGCAAGAAAAAAATGATACGCTCCACGGATCATTCCGGCCTGTTTTGATTTTTTCCAATTCCGCTTAAACTGGGGATCGGTATTAACGATGCCCTCGGTTGCTTTTATAAACACAAAACCAAGTTGCACATTTTTTACCTTCATTTCTTTTACTGACTCCCATGAAACGGTTTGCTGATACTTGGAAACATCTATTCCATGTATCATATAATTTTCGGGTATGGAAATACCAAAGGCTGGATAACGCACAAATCGTGATTTACGGCTAAGCCACCAATCGTATCCAACAGCAACGACAACCACAATGATCAATGAAATAGCAACAACGATCCACCATTTGCTTGCTTTCTTTTTGCGGCGGGACATGCGGTCTTGTTTAATTTTTTATGATGTGACGTGTTGTTTTAAAGCTGTTTGCCTCAATGCAAAGTAAATATACTCCCCGGGGAAATCTCGAAATGTCGATTGGAATTTTTTCGATGGGGCCAGGAGTGTTGACTTGCTGATGCGTTAGCAATTGACCCAATGTATTAAAGACTCGCAGGTTCATAGTATTTGAAACCGGATTAGTTATAGAAAGCAACACCACATCTGCTACTGTAGGAACAGGATAAAGTTTTATGTCGTTTTCCTGTAAAGTTAGTGTTGGATCGTTTTGGGAAATTTTGAACCCCGCAAGGATCCAATATTCGGGGTCAATGATTATTGTGTCAATTTTGAAATTAAGCTGTTGACTAAAAAGTTCATTGTTACGATTGTTATTAATTACTATAGTTTTTTCCTGAATGCCATTCTTAAATTTTAAAGCCATAGGCATTTCAAAATATGATACAGAAGGGTGAGCTGTTGTTTGCTCAACAGTAAAAAAGACTTTATTGTTTTCATCCTGCCTCCATTTTACGTTATAAGAAGGATATCCCTGTCCCGTGAACCAGTCATTGAAAAATTCTGTCAGATTCTTACCGCTAATTTGTTCGAGATTTCTTTTCAGATCATCTGTTCTTGCAAATCCATAGCTCAGTTTAGGATCATTTAAATATTGTCTTACGCCTCGAAAGAATAGGGTGTCTCCTAAAACCCAACGCAGCATATGAACTAAATATGCGCCTTTATTATAAGAAAGTCGGCTGCTGAAAATTCGATTTACACTTGTTGTATCATCCACCCAAACAGAACCTACAGAAACATTTGTTATGGAACTATTGAGGCCTCTAAGTCTATTGATATGATTTGCCGGGTCAGCTTTTTCAAAATAAAAATAAGAAAGATAGGTTGCGAATCCTTCGTTCAACCATATATCCTGCCAGCTTCCGCAAGTGACCTTATTTCCGAACCATTGATGAGCCAGTTCATGCGCCATCAAATTCTCATTTGGTGATGCTATAAAACTATTTGTCTGATGCTCCATTCCACCGCCCCAGCTGAATTGCGTATGGCCATAACGTTCATTAATAAAAGGATAAGGACTAAAATATTGATGAAATAGCGATAGCTGTTGCAAAACCTTTGCCGTATTCTGTTGGAATGAAGCTTCACTTTCAGGATAACAATGGGTTATCATCGGGAGATTAACATTTCCTAATTGAACACTGTGATTTAACACCTTAAAATTAGTGACCGCAAAAGCAACGAGATAGGAAGCGATTGGATAACGATGTTTATAGGCTGACACTCTTGTGATTCCATCATCGGTTTCATTTATCAACATCCCATTTGATGAAGCTCTGTATGTATTAGGACAAGAAATAATAATATCAATCGAATCGGCTTTATCATCTATACCATTGCGACAGGGCCACCAGTCTTTCGAACCATAAGGTTCGGACAAGGTCCAAACTACAGGGATAGCGCCACCGTGAAGAGATTGGAAAAAGGAACCAAAAACTGTACTAGCAGGAACCCCTTTATAAAAAATTGTTATCGAATCTTTTTGTCCTGCTGGTATATTAACAGGAAAGGTTATTTGTAATAGATCAGTTGGTCTTGAAAATGAAATTTTGTTCCCGTGAAAATACACGCTGTCAACAGTAAGTTGAGACGCCAGGTCATAGCTAATGGTGTTAGAAGAAGAAGTTGTAATGAAATATGATGTTACAGCCCCTTTGATATAACGTACAGCAGGGTCAACATCCCAAACACAACGATAATAAGTTACCTGGAAATTGGAGGAAGCTAGTGAGCGGGTAGTTGAAAGAGTTCTTTGAAAAAAATTTCTTTCACTTACTGCAATTTCATCTACTGCTTTACATAAATTTTCATTCTGTGCATACAACTTAATCCCAAACAGAAGGAGAATAAAAAACCCTTTTCTCATTGCGGGAAGTTACAACAAACCCATTTTTCTATAACGACCATTAACTATTCTATAATTACTTTTTTCAAATAAAACCCTTTGGGATCAATAGTAATTAGTGATTTACTTGTAACAAGGGTCCCCTTTTTATTCATCATGACCCGCTGCACACCCGCATCAGTTTGAACATCTATCGGGATCGTCATATCAAGATTGAGCAGCTTAACCTGGAATTCGTTTTCTTTTGTTTGCTTAACGTGTACTTCAAGCTTATTTGTTGTATAAAGAAATAAGTGAAATAACGGCTCAAGGCTTTTGCCATAGGCTGCACTAAAAAGTTTTTCCACGTCGGCAGTTACAACTGTATTGTCATACGTATACTGCGGGTCAGTTGCCAGTTTTTTCAAGGTGGGAAAAAATTTATCGTCTCCCATTATGTAACGAAGGGTATGCATAAAGAATCCGCCTTTCCCGTAGATGTCGCCATGATATGCACTGTCTGAATCAACCTGCTCGCCTCTTACAATAGGAAACCTGTTTGAAGTATTTCGCGCCGTTTCCTGCATTCTTTTTAAGTAAGCATCCTCGCCGGCCAATTCCCGGGTTGCCATCGCATCACCAAAAACACAAATACCTTCCTGTATCCACATATGCGCCCAATCGCGGTTGGTTACTTTATTTGCCCACCATTCGTGGCCAAATTCATGATGCAATAACCAGTCAAAATCCTTCCCTCCTAGTTTTTCATATCGGTATTTATTCCCGTATGCAATATTTGTCTGATGCTCCATACCAAGATGTGGAGTTTCAGAAGCGCGGATCGCTTCCTTTACCCAGGGGTATTCTCCAAAATATTTTTCCTGAATCCTTGCAGACTGTTCATAGAGGTCAAGAAAGTGTTCCGCCTGGTCAAAATTTTCCTCTGTTACATAATATTCGATGGGCACCTTGTTGCCATTAACCGTTGTATACGTTCTTTTTGCCAGTTTATATTTGGCGATATTGAAAAGAATACAATAATTGCTGATCGTATAGTTTGTTTTCCAATGCCAGGTTGTTTTATCACCCTTCGTTGAGGTTTTTTGTAGTACGCCCGGAGCCGTGGCCGTCAATCCTTTTGGAACAGTAATGATCATGTCAGCTCCTTCATTCGGTTCATCACTAGGATGATCTTTACAGGGAAAATAGATCTTTCCGCCTTCTCCCTGGCAGGTAATCGATATCCATGGATTATCTTTTGCATCTTTTTCCCATTGAAAACCTCCCGTCCATGGTGGTCTTTTTGCAACAGCCGGTTTGCCGCCATAAGCAACTTTCACTTTTGCCTTTCCGGCCGGCAATTGATTTGACAATGAGATCCTGATATAATCATCCTTTGTATGCTCATAGCTCTGAGTTTTTCCATTTACCCATAGCTGGCTGATGGTAAGTCCATGCCAGAAATCGAATAGCAATTTGTTTGTTGGCTGTAAAAGTATCAAGTCTATCTCGGTATAACCCCTGATCGATTTCTCATTTGGATTCACATCAAGTGCCACCGTATAATGACGAATATCCATGATGGCCTGTTCAGGTTTTAGAACGCCGCCGGATTTTAGATCTTGTGAATTGGTGATTAAAGAAAACAAAAGGAGAATTAGCATTGAAACAGCTCTCATGTATAATGATTTCAGGAAAGTTACCTGATTATCCTGAAACCGCTAAACGCCTGAGGATCGAGATCGTCAACGACCACCTCATCCACCCTTGCTTTCGGCGGACCCTGCTTACACCATTGAACAAATTTTTGAAGTGTTTCTTCGGTAGCTGTAGCTGTTATCTCAACGTTGTTATCGGGAAGATTTCGCACCCATCCTTTAATGCCGATCAGGTCGGCAACATCCTTCGCTGTTGCCCGGTAAAAGACGCCCTGCACTTTTCCTTTGATGGTAAGCCGTACCGTTTTCATACGGCTAATCTAAAAAATATTTTATCGTGTCCTTCGTTGCAACCCGTTTGATTTAAGGCCACTCCTTAATTTCAATTCTCTTCTTTGCTTTTCCAATACCGATTCACGATGAGTAACGGAATTGTTTGGAATTCCCATAATAAGACCACGGCAATTTGGCGAACCGCAATTGCAATGGAATGGTTCCATATTTTTATCCAGGAATTGCGCATAGTCAAGTGTAAGCTCTTCGCCTTTCCTGATCTTACGAAGCGCTACCACATCTAATCCATCATAAGCGCAATTGGGATCGCAACTATGATTTTGAGGCGCCCATTCTGTTGGGTCGGCATCCCAGATGATAAATACTTCTTTACTGATCGGGTAGGCATAGCGACGGAAATGCTCCTGCTCATTCTCATTCCAGTTTTCCATCGCATGGCGACGGGTAACCAGACGCTGTGGCATTTCTTCCCCGTTGAACACAACAAAACCTCGCGGAAGGTCACGTTTTGCATAAATGCCAAAACCAGCAATCGAATTTCCTTTTACATCATAACATTTCTGCTTACGCTGATGACGATTCATTGCTTCTTCAATGATCAGCTTCAAAAAACCAGCCTGGCCAATGCCATCATATTTCAAAATAAAATCAGCAGAACCCTCGTAGCCATCCGTATAAAATACGGAGCAAGTAAAGTTCACCTCGAGAAAGAACACTTCTCCTTTATCATTTACCCGGAAATCCATTCTTCCATACCCGACCGCACCGAAACCAAGGAATATTTTCTTTGCCGCTTCACGGAGTTTCTTATCAAGTTCGGCATCTTCACAGGGAAAGTTACAATCAGGATGAAGCTCAGAAGTCTTTAATGAATAAGTTTTAAATTCTTTTCCTTCAGGAAACCTGTACTCCACAGGAAGAAAGGCAATACATTCCTTTTCATTTTCCGGATCGGCTGCCACCAGCACGGTATATTCGCGACCGGCAATATATTCATCGATCATTAATGGACCATATTCATCAATTATTTCCGCGCATTTTGTTTTCAGTTCATCTATATTATGAACAAGAGAATGTTCATCTACACCCAGGCTATCGCCTGCATGAGCCGGCTTTACAAACAACGGATACTTTAAATGCGTAGTAGCGGTCTCAATTTCTTCCATCGTATCTATAATAGCATAAGCGGGAATTCTGACGCCTTCGCAATAAGCCACATATTTCATCAAACGTTTGGGTACATCAAACAGCTTTGTGCTGGGTCCGGTAACCGGGATATTCAGCATATCCGCATTGAAATAAATATCATAGCCCGGAGTTTCCCAATCGGGATATCCTTCGCACAGATTTACGAAACAATCATAACCTTTTTTCTTCAGCTCTTTGAGCTGTTTGAAAGTGGTCAATTTACTGATGAGTACATGATCCATTTCTGCTTCGGGCATCAGCGACGAAAGATTGCGCACGGGATCATAATACTGGTAATCTACTTTTGAATGTGAATAGTCAGGTTGGAGCACACAGATCTTCATACGATCATTTTAGTTAATAAAAAGTATTGAAACGGCCTTATTGCGCTGTCATTTATTGTTAAGCGCCGCCGCTTTAATGTGTTTGAGTTGTGTTTGCAGGGCATTTTCAATGATCGCCCCGAGCATGTCGCTGAATTTTTCGTTGCCGAGTCTTACCATAGCGCCTATCGAAGTGTAATTCTCATCTTCGCTTAATCCGCATTGTGCATTTACTTCCAGGACATACATTTTACCGGTTGCCTTATCCATTCGGATATCAATCCGGCCATAACCTGTACCTCTC
>DASVAM010000545.1:0-13411 GCA_036376375.1 Chitinophagaceae bacterium | reverse complement strand
GTCCCTGTAGTTGTTGCCGACTTGAGTAAGATCGAAAAGGTCAGGTATGAGCATTTGCAAAGTGTGGGTTATACTTATGATAAGGCAACAGATAAATGGACTATAAGCGATGCCGCAGCAGATTATATTTTTACAGGTCATCAGCTTCTTGATTTTTCGTTACCCGGAACGCTGAAGGTGATCGTCTATCCGGAAACATGGGCGGGAGCAGAGGATAAAACTACATATTACCCGATCTACCAGGACAGCGGCTATGTAGGATCGGAAATAAGAAGCGTGCAAATGAATTTTGTGATGATCGACTGTTTTAATGATGGTACCGATCCCTTCACCTATCTTGATCAATTGGCAAATGATCCCACTGTTGTTATCTGCCTGAGCAGTACAAATAAAAATGCCATGCAGTCTGTGAGGAAAGTCTATGTTGAATTGATGAATAGGGGAATAAAAAATCCAGTGATCAATATTACAGACAGCAACTGGCAAACTGCTGATGAACATTTAATTCATTTTGCCACAGAAACCGGTGCATTGTTTTTAGACGGAATGGGAGATGGGATCTGCCTGGGAATGCCAAGAAAAAGCTATGAGCAATTAGCTGTGAGCTATGAGCATTTGAATGCTGCAGGCAGAAACTACACTGACAATTCAACCATTGAACAATTCATCAATAATACTTCTTTTGGAATATTGCAGGCAACAAGAACAAGAATTTCTAAAACAGAATATATCAGTTGCCCGAGTTGTGGCAGAACTCTTTTTGATCTGCAGGAAACAACAGCAAAGATCCGGTCAAGAACAAATCATTTAAAAGGCGTGAAGATCGCTATTATGGGGTGCATCGTAAATGGTCCCGGAGAAATGGCCGATGCCGATTTTGGTTATGTTGGCAGCGGGCCCGGTAAGATAACGCTGTATCGTGGAAAAGAAATTGTAAAACGAAATGTGAACAGCGAAGTAGCAGTAGAAGAATTGATCGGTCTGTTGAAAGATAGCGACGCATGGGTAGAGCCGTGAATTTTAGATTGCAGATTGCAGAATGCTCAGAGGGAGTTCCTTCGGAACAGATTTCGGATTTCATGAAAAAGTTATTGATAATATTTTATCTGGCAGTTCTTACTATTGATCTGGTTGCAGTTTATTTTGGAAATGAAACCATCCGCTATATTAGCAAGCCACTTTTAATGCCTTTGTTGATCGTTGGTTTTTTAGCAGAGGCTCGATCACTTATTTCAAACTTGAAAAAATGGATGGTCCTGGCACTTCTTTTTTCCTGGGCGGGCGATGTTTTGCTGCTATTTGAATCCATGAATGCAAACTTTTTCATATTCGGATTGGTGGCTTTTCTGATGGCCCATATTTTCTACATTATTTTATTCGATCAGATCAGGGTGAAAGAGAAGGTCAGACAAAGTCTGTTGCCACTGCTACCGATAGCCATTTATTATTTTCTCCTGATCTCTTTATTACAACCTCAGCTTGGCGAAATGAAAAAACCTGTAGGTATTTACGGGCTTATCATCTGTATTATGTTGAGTTTTGCGCTTGATCTATGGAGAATAAACGATCGACGGGTGTCATTTTATATCATTATTGGAGCTTTATTTTTTATCATTTCCGATTCTGTTCTTGCCATCAATAAATTTTACAGGTCATTTGAATATGCAGGCATTGTTATCATGCTTACTTATGGAGTTGCACAGCTTTTAATTACACTTGGAACCGCCAAATACATTACTTCAGCTTCAAAACAATAAATTTGCTGAATACCTGACGGCGGGCAAGGGTGCCCTTCACTTCGGCCTGGGTAAACTTTGCAGGGGTTGCTTAAAGTAATGCAAAAGATGGGTAATAATTCTTAAAGAATGCAACAAACAGATTTTCTGGTTATAGGATCCGGTATTGCCGGGTTAAGCTATGCGTTAAAGGTCGCAGAGCGATTTCCCGACAAAAAAGTATTGGTGATTACCAAAGCTGCTGCTGATGAAACAAACACAAAGTATGCGCAGGGTGGTATCGCCGTTGTAAATGATCTTGAAAATGACAGTTTCGAGAAACATATTGATGATACGTTGATTGCAGGTGATGGACTGTGTAATGAAAAAGTTGTGGAGATAGTGGTGAAAGAAGGCCCGGAACGTGTCAACGATATTATTGAATGGGGTGCAAGATTTGATAAGGAGAAAGGTGGGGAGTATAAGCGGGGTCGTGAAGGCGGCCATTCCGAATTCAGGATCCTGCATCATAAAGATATCACCGGTTGGGAAATGGAGAGAGCATTACTCGACGCTGTGCGTAAGCAAAAAAATATAGAGATTTGCAAACATTGCTTTGTTATTGATATTATCACGCAACATCATCTTGGTTTCCTTGTTACCAAAGCCACTCCCGATATAGAATGTTTCGGGGTGTATGTTTTGAATCTTGAAACAAACCAGGTAGAAAAAATTCTTGCTAAGATCACATTAATGGCAACAGGTGGTAATGGACAAGTGTACAGAACTACCACCAACCCCACGATCGCCACCGGTGATGGCGTAGCGATGGTTTATCGTGCGAAAGGTAGAATTGAAAACATGGAGTTTATACAATTTCATCCAACTGCCTTGTTTGAACCGGGCGTTCGGGGCCATGCATTTTTGATCACGGAAGCTGTACGGGGAGATGGGGGTATACTCAGAAATAGTACAGGCGAGGCTTTCATGGTAAAATATGATGAAAGAAAAGACCTGGCGCCAAGAGATATCGTTGCCAGGGCGATCGATAGTGAAATGAAAAAGACCGGTACTGAACATGTGTATCTCGATTGTCGTCATTTTAGCAAAGAGAAGTTTATTGAACATTTCCCCAACATTTATAAAAAGTGTTTATCGATCGGTATTGATATTACACAGCAAATGATTCCTGTGGCGCCGGCGGCACATTACAGTTGTGGCGGAATAAAGACTGATGAATGGGGCAGAAGCAGCATAAATAATTTATATGCATGCGGAGAATGTGCTTCTACCGGTCTGCATGGCTCCAATCGGCTCGCAAGTAATTCGTTGCTTGAGGGATTGGTATTTGCACACCGTTGCTCGATCGATGCCGCAGAGAAAGTAGATACAATTTCTTTTCGAATTAATATTCCTGATTGGGATGCAGAAGGCACTTCACAACCGGGCGAAATGATCCTTATCACCCAAAGTCTGAAGGAACTCCAACTGGTAATGAGCGATTATGTTGGTATCGTGCGAAATGATATTCGTTTGCAAAGGGCTTCCCGTCGTCTCGATCTGCTTTGGGAGGAGACCGAGCAATTGTATCAAACAAGTACCTTGTCACCGCAATTGCTTGAGCTGAGAAATATGATTAGTGTTGGTTATTTGATCGTAAAAGGTGCAAGCTTCCGCAAAGAAAGCCGTGGCCTTCATTATAACACAGATTATCCGGGCAAGAGTGAGTTGGTGCAGAATATTGTCTTGTAAGGTTTATGGGTTTAAAAGTTTATTAGTTTATGGCTACATTTAAAAAACTAGAAGACATTTCGGCTTGGCAAAAGGCGAGACTATTTTGCCAGGAATTAAAGAAAGTATTCCCTTTATTTGTCCAGGCTAAGGAATTTGATCTGCTAAACCAACTCAAGAGTTCCGCCGGTTCTGCAATGGATAATATCGCAGAAGGTTTTGGAAGAATGGGAAACAATGAGTTTAAAAACTTCCTGACAATTTCTCATGGATCAATTATGGAGGCTATATCTCAGTTGTACAGATCAAAGGATTGGGGCGTTATATCCGATGACCAATTAGACTATTATAAAGGGATCGCTGAAGAAGAAGAGAGATTAATATTCTCGTTAATCAACTATTTGATACAAAGTGAACACAGGGGGGTTAAGTTCAAACAATGAACTATTGAACTATTGAACAACTAAACTCTATTCATGTATTATATCGTTTACGGCTTTTTGTACGCCGTTTCATTATTGCCGTTACAAGTTCTTTATCTGCTTTCTGACTTTGCATACTTACTTCTTTATTATGTTTTTCGTTATCGCAAAGCTGTAGTCATGAGTAACCTGTTAAGGGCTTTTCCGGAAAAGACAGAACAGGAAAGAATAACAATTGCCAAAAGATTCTATCGTAATCTTACCGATAATTTCATTGAATTAATAAAGCTGGTATCGGCTTCCCCGGCTTTTATCGACAAGCATTTCACCGGGGACTTCTCCCTTCCGCATAAAGTTTTTGCGGATGGAAAAAGATGCCAGGTATTATTGGCACATAATTTCAACTGGGAGCTGGGATGTCTTGCTGCAGCAAGAAAAATGAAACATTTGGTTATCGTCGTTTATATGCCAATTGGCAATAAAGTGCTGGATAAAATATTTATGAAGATCCGGACAAAAACCGGGGCCGTTCTTTTGCCTGCAACCGATATGCGAAATGCGATCATTCCTTATCGTAAGGAACTTTATTCGATCATGCTGGTTGCCGACCAAAACCCTGGTTATCCTAAAAACGCATATTGGATGAATTTTTTTGGGAAGCCAACACCTTTTATCAAAGGGCCCGAGAGTGGTGCAAGACGGGGCAATACACCGGTCATATTTTGTGAGTTCATAAAGCTACGACGCGGATATTATAAAATGTTTCTTGAAATGGGAGAAGAAAACCCGGCCTCAACACGGGAAGGAGAAATAACAAAAAAGTATGTAGAATTTCTCAGCAATTTTATGCGTGAATATCCCGATATGTGGTTATGGAGCCATCGCCGGTGGAAATGGGATTGGAAGCCCGGGTACGGGGAGATATTAAAATAAATGGGCCCCTGCTAGAAAGCAGAGGCCGTTTTTCATCACTACACAAAACTACTCAGTTTTTAGTCTTTTTCTTTTTCAACTGGAGATAATCCAGGAAGTATATCACCTTCAATGAAATATTGTTATTCTGATCGGCTTCCATGGTATTGCCAAAATTTTTGAAATAGCTTTCTTCGACTGTATTGGTATAATCCTGCACTGCATTTTTCCAAACCACGTTTAAGAAGCTGCCCGGAGCAAACTGCCAGGTGTAAACCATATCCACATTAAAGAAATTTGCATTTTGATCTTTATTCTGGTTAAACGAGGGGTTGGAGACTAACAATCCATCCTGTTGCAACGTAAAGAACTCTTTATTAGCAACACTGCTGTAATAATGACGGATACGTATGTTGAGACCCATCATATTGGTGAAATTATATTTGGCGCTCAGAATGTTCTCGACCGTATTTACTTTTCTTTTTCCAAAAATTATTTGAGTTGGATCTGAGTAGGTATAACCTATATTATTGTAGCGGGGCTGATAACTGATACGGTACGATAAAGAGAATTTATTAGTGAAACGGTAATTCTGATTGAAGAACAGGTCCCAGGCGATTTGATCATAGAAATTAAAATATTTGCGAACGGCTGTTTCTAAATAGGCAGAATATTTTTTTGCATAGTTTGTTTCAAACCAGGCGCCGCCTAACAGGCTTGAACCTCTGTGGAAAAACCACCCGGTCACACGTGGCTCATAAAAATCGTTTTGATAGGGTGTATAATTCCAAAAGCTTCCAAACCATAGTAATTTCTTGGTTTGAACGTGCCCATTAAAATTAAAATTGGAGCGTTGATATTTTTCTTTAATGGTTCCGATCGGTGTAAATAAATGGCTTACGTTCATATTAAAGTTTATCCCGATCCTGTTGTACCATTTCTTAGGTTCTGTCCACTTATATCCCACCCATGCGCCATGATCGAGATAATTGTTATTTGTAAAATAACCAAGGTCATTGCTGGTGAATTTTGTATCCGTCATTTCATGCCATACATTAAAATTGAACCGGCCGCTGGTCTTGCCAAAATAAAGCTGTTGATTATAACCCGTTTTTGAATCGCCATTTGGCTCATAGCCTAAAAGAGTGCTTACGGCTGCTTTACCACCCACATTCCACATGTTCTTCTTATTATTAAAATCAAAAAGGGCAGCCGTAACATTCGCATCATAATCAGGCCCGCTTCGCCATACATTGCTGTTAACCAGTGACACGCTGGAATTATGTTTCAGGCTTTGATTGAACACCATCATATTATAATTGGTCAAAGGATTTGTCTCATATTTCCATTGTTCCTTTGAATTCAAATTTTCAAGCGTTGCATATTGTGCTTTCGTAATTGCGTTCAAATAGCCAATGCCCAGCCCTTTTTGTGTTCGCCCTGATATTTTTGATGCATTGATCAGTTTTGACTCGGTTGGGTTCTTGATCACCTTCACATTGGATCCAACAACGTTAGGATCATATACGTCATAAAGGTGCATGGGTGTGCCGCCAATTCTTCTTGAGTAAAATAAATTTCCCTTATTAAATAATTCAGTTCCTTCCGTAAAAAAAGGCCTGTTCTCAGTATACCTTACTTCAAACGGGGTTAGGTTCAGAACAAGCGGATCACTTTGTACTTGTCCAAAATCGGGTATCAGTGTAACATCAAGCGTAAATGCCTGGTTGATGCCATACTTAACATCCATTCCGCCATTAATACTGGTTGTTGTGTTTTCAATGCCGGGTTTATTGTGGGGAAAATGGTTTACATAGGTCGAAAAGTAGGGTGAAAACTGAAGCCTCAATGGAGGTTTGATGTTTGTTATACCTGTCCATAACCCTTCCTGCGTAAGAAAACCATTTACATTTATATCAATAGGATTCCATGTAGATTGCTGTTCTGTTTTCCTGCGACGACGGGTAATATTCAATCCCCAGTTTTGTATATCTTTTTTTCCAAAGCGAATCGCAGAGTATGGAATAAACATTTCAAAACTCCATCCGTTATCATGAATAACAGCGCCACTCTTCCAGACCGCGTTCCATGTAAAATCTTCGCCGCCATTATCACCCGGCGACATCTTTGCATCCCATTGCTCATTCAGGGGAGTCACGAAGTATTCAAAGCCATTCAGCTTGTCATAATAAGTATCGAAAATGATCCCGATATAATCATTGGCACCAAACCCATCACGGCCTGACAGCTCTCTCGCAATACTGTCTTTCGTTCTTTCATAACAAAAGCCGCCGAAATAAATTCCATCGTCATCATACATCAGGTATGCTTCTGTCCTGACCCCGTTTGCTTCAACAGCTCCCATTTTAGGACGGAACTCAACCAGGTTGGTCATTAGCGCTGCATCTTTCCATGCGGAATCATTGATCAGGCCATCGATCTTTACGGTTTGGATCGTTCTTTTAGCTGGTAATTCTTTCGGCGTGGGAGTTTGAGCCCTGGCCAACATGGAAAATAATAATAGGCCCAATAGAGCAAAGTTGGTTTTGTGGTTCATGGTTATACTGTTACGCCTAAACGAACGACAAATTAAATTTGTTACAGTTAAGAATGTTATAATTACCAAAACATTCGTAGATGTAAAAATAGCTGGACAGTAATAACGAATCCTAATCAATTAGTTGAATGGCATGTAGGACTTGACGAATGGTTAGTTTAAAGGGGCGTTAACTTTTTGTTATGAATAATGCTGCGCGATATTGCTATGACATTTTGCATGTGACATAATAAAGTGCATGAAGAAAAATTATTGTTATGGGGCGGCATCAGCACAAAAAATTTGTTGTAGAAATCAGATCCGTTAACAGCGGGAAGAATCCGCAAAAAATGTTTTTTTAAGAGGAAAAAAAACAAATACAACCGACAATTCCACCTTTTTATTTTAATGCCTGCCTATATTTTGTATGGCAAATGGCCTACGCATGAAAAATAATGTGGCTTATCTCCCAAAGACCGGGCTGCGTATTACCGAATCTTATGCACCGGTTGAACCGGTAAATAGTCCTTTACAGGCCTATTCACAGGAGATCATTAGCAACCTGCGGCAGGTGCTGAGCCTGGCAAGGTTGCAATTAATGAGCATTTCAGTAAAAGTAAATCCCTCTTTCAAAAAAAATCCTGGTCATCTTGTTGGAGGCGTTGTTACGAACCTGGAGGAAATGGAAAAAAGGTTTTCATTTGAGGATATCGAAAAAAATGGTTTTGCTAATTCGATGATCATAAAACTGAAACGGTTGGCGGAAGCCGGATTTTGTATCATGGAATATTCGGTGAAGGGAAAATTTATAAGGCTTGGCGCCATAAAAGAATTAGCAGTTTTTTGCATCCTGCAGCAGCTCATCTATCCCTGCTTAAATATTTTTGAACCGGCAGCTTTGCTGTTATCTGTACATTATGAGAAAAGCAGGATCGGGATTGAACTGACAAGGACAAGAAATCAAAAGCCCCTCATCCTTGATATCGAAGAATTGGTGAAACTAAAGCAACGATTAAAACCAATAGGCGGCAAAATTTCTTATAAAGGACAATGCTGGAACACGTTGATAATGGACATAACTTCCGGTTAGTGGCAAAAAAAAGGTTTCCCCGGTAAAATAATTTTGCACCATTCCAATAGTTGGGTTTCATTATCGGGGGCAACCTTTTTAGCGGAAATAAAAAAAACGGGGTGATCAGTCGGGTCTAATTCAACACACTCTTTTCTTTTACGACCTCAACTTTTTCCTGTTGCTTGATCGCATTCCATCCTCCCGAAATATTGCGAAGATTATGGATTCCCTGGCGTTTCAACAATGAACAGGCAATGACGCTGCGATAACCACCGGCACAATGAACATATAAATTGTGTCCATCTTCAATATTTGCCATCGTACCAGGATCGATCATGTCGTTAAGAGGCAGATTAACTGCATCCGGCAGATGACCCTCAGCAAATTCATTTTCTTTTCTTACATCAAGAACGATCAGATTTTCATCAAACTGCTTATCCATCATGAGTTCATCAGGTTCCACTTCTACGATCATATCAATTTTTTCATCAGCTTTTTTCCATGCTTCAAAACCACCTTCCAAGTGCCCTTCAATTTTTGCAAAACCGACTCTTGCCAGCCGGATGATCGTCTCTTTTTCTTTACCGGGATCCGTTACAAGCAAGATAGATTTGTCGAATGGCAGAAGACTACCGGCCCATTCAGCAAAACGGCCATTCAGCCCAATATTAACAGACCCGGGAACAAAACCTTTTACAAATTCTGTTTCAGGCCTTGTGTCAAGAACAATATTGTCGTCATTAATTGAACTTTTGAATTCCTGAACTGATAAACTTTTCAATCCTTGTTCAAGCACTTCATCCAGGCTTTCATATCCTTCTTTATTTATTTGTGCATTGATCGGGAAATATTGAGGAGGCGCAGCAATACCATCCGTAACAACTTTAATAAATTCCTCTTTTGTCTTAGCTTCTAATGCATAGTTATGTTTTTTCTGTTCACCAATGGTGCTGAAAGTTTCTTTACCCAAACTTTTGCCACAGGCACTTCCTGCGCCATGAGCAGGATATACGATTACATCATCAGCCAGTGGGAATAATTTGTTATGGATGCTGTCATACATCATACCGGCAAGGTCCTCTGTTGTAAGATCAGCACCTTTTTGCGCAAGGTCAGGACGACCGACATCCCCGACAAATAATGTATCCCCGGTAAATACACAATGGTCTTTTCCCTTCTCATCTTTTAGTAAATAACAAGAAGATTCAAGCGTGTGGCCCGGAGTGTGTAATACTTCAATAGTGATCTTACCGATTGAAAATTTTTCACCATCTTTTGCAACATGCACAGGGAATTTTGTTTGTGTTCCGGGCCCATACACGATCGGGGCCCCGGTTACTTTTCCAAGATCAATATGCCCGCTTACAAAGTCGGCATGAAAATGAGTCTCAAAAATGTATTTGATCTTTGTTTTGCGTTCATTCGCAAGGAACAAGTATTCGTCTATATCACGCAGAGGATCAATGATTGCAGCCTCGCCTTCACTTTCAATATAATAAGCAGCCTCGCTCAGGCAACCGGTGTACAATTGTTCGATAAACATGTTCGCTGATTTAGATGCAAAGATAACTGAGATAAAAGAAGCAATGAAAGTATGCAGAAATATTAACAACAATCAACTCTATTGCCCTAAAAGATTGCCTACAAACGCATTGAGGTCCAGCAATCTTTGCCGGCTTACAGAATAGTAAATGAATTTTCCTTCCCGTTTTGTTTTTACAAAACCAGTCCTTCTCAAAATAGCAAGTTGTTGTGATGCGACCGCTTGTTCCAGCAGCAGATGCTCGAAAATTTCTGTTACCGTGGCCTGGCCTTTTTCACCAATGTAACTCAAAATTACCTGTCTTAGTTTATGATTTACTGACCTGAGAATGATTGCCGCCTTTTTAATATCCAATGTATCAATTTTTAATCCAGGTTCGGATTCCGATTCAGGAATAATAGTGAGTGTATAACTGTTCATGACAAGTTGTTGGTTTGGTGTTAAGGGGTAAACCCCGAAGGAATTCCCGGGAACCCTTGGACAAAAATAGTTTTCATTTAGTAAATCATCGACTGGCCGGGGTATAAAATTCTTTCAGATACAACGGCTCAGCATAGGCAAGATCGGCGAATTTTCTTTCAGCAAACTTTTTTTCGGATAAGGAGGTCATTGATGAAGCATCAGCTATCAAATCGCTGAAGACAGCCTTTTCATGTTTCTTAATTGATCTGAATTTATCACTGCCATTTCCAAAAAAACAAATGCTGTTATTTAAAAGATAGTTATCAAAGCTATTTTGATTCAGCGTAACTGCGGCTGGTTCCATTACGATCTCAAGTTCCTTTGAATAGATTGCCGTAAATACTTCCATCCTTCTTGCATCGATCATAGGACAAAGGAGCCCGGCATTTTCGCTTTTAGCAGCATTTGCCATCACCAATAAAGTATTCAGATTGATCAAGGGCTTATTTAATGCGTAGCAAATACCTTTTGCGGTTGCCATACCAATTCTTAAACCTGTATAAGAACCCGGTCCGCCTGTTATTGCAATGGCATCAACAGCTCGCAATTCCAGGTTATTCGCCTCAAAAATTTCTTTGATGATTGAGTGGATCCATGAAGCATGATCTTTCTGGCTTTTATTTGTTTCAATAGATAGAACTTCTTCGTCTCTTGCAAGACAGATAGAAGCAGTTTCCACTGCGGTATCGATATTTAGTAGTAAGGCCATTATTGTTCCCTTGCTTCCTTTAATAAAAGATCTGCCGGCTGATATCTTTTTTCAAATTTGGATAATTCTGAGAGTAAACCTGCAATATTTCTCAAACCAATTTCCTTACTCCATTCAAAAGGTCCATATGGATAATTTGTTCCCAGTTTCATGGCAAGATCGATCTCTTCTTTTGTACTGACATTTTCTGCCAGGGCAAAATAAGCTTCATTAATGATCATGCTTACTACTCTTGCAGAAATGAACCCTTTTACATCCGGCACCCATTCTGCCTTCCTGTTTAATAAGATCAAAAATTTTTCGACCTGGTTTTTATCTGTATCACGATTGCAACAGACCTCGGCAATATTTCTTTTTAAAAAACCCGGCCATGCGTTTATCCGTATAACGGGCAATCCAATTTCTGCGATCGTTTTATTCATCGAATTCACAAAAACCGGCCGCTTTGAAAACGCATTCAAATAAAATACATCATAACCATTTTGTTCAAACAACAAGTCCATTACCGCGTCAGCATCAGCATATGAAGAAAGCTCTTTTGATGACCGGATCCAATCAACTTTACAATTATCGTTTATTCCTGTTGATAATAACTCTTCTTTTAAATGTTCATTTGACAATACCACCAACCGCATACATTATTTTTTGCAAAGAAAGGGCATAAACCTAAATTCGTTACCAGTAAAAACAAAATGAATGGAAAGACAAATGATAAATACACCTGCTGCTCCGGCCCCTATTGGACCTTATAACCAGGCAGTTCATATTGGTGATATGCTTTTTATTTCCGGACAGATCTGTATAGACCCCGCCACCGGCAAATTGAATAACCAGGATATACAGGAGGAAACTCACCAGGTAATGCATAACCTGCGTGCAATACTCGAAGCATCAGACATGGGTTTTCACCATGTGGTAAAGACAACAATTTTCATTACCGATATGAACCGTTTTTCCGAAGTAAACGAAGTTTATGGAAAATACTTTGATTCCAACAGCAGTTTTCCTGCAAGAGAGACGGTACAGGTATCAGCCTTGCCAAAGTTTGTAAACGTTGAGATCAGCATGATCGCTGTAAAATAAACCCCTGTCCCCCGTCCGACTGGCTCGTCCGGGCGGGCCTAAAGGGGAACTTAGATTTGAATAGCATAAAAATTTTTATGACGGATTAGCGGTGTAGGTTATTTTTTGTAGCCAGCAATTTGTTCTTTGGTTGAGCGTCTGTTGCGTCGCACACTTGTACCAATTGTTCTCTATTCATCATAATTAATAATCTCATGCGCCGGTTAGTACAAATGGTTTTATTGAAGCCGATCTTATGGTTCTCCGGAAAATTTACGTCCCGGCCGGAGCGATACAGGATATTTAAAGCACTCTCTGAATTATTCAGACATATTAAGGAAGAACCCGGAAAGAAAGGTGTTATTCTTGATCTGAAAGAGAATAGCCGCGTCATTATTTTTTCGGATCATCATCGCGGCGCAAAGAATGGAGCCGACGATTTTATGAAAGCAGAACCAAGTTACCTGGCGGCGCTGGATCATTATTTCGAAAACAAATTTCAATTGATCAGTCTTGGTGATAGCGAAGAGCTTTGGGAAAACACATTGGGGCCGGTAAAAAAGAATAATACATTGACTTTTGAATCCGAAAAGCGATTCATTCTCCAGGATAGATTTTTTAAGGTTTTTGGTAATCATGATCTTTATTGGGATAATAGCCCGATCGCTTCGCAACAATTAAAAGCGATCTATGGAAAGAAGCTGCGCGTTTTTGAAGGAATTATTCTCGAAAAAGATAATAGGGAAAACAGGCAAAAGGCAACAGGCAAAAGGCAAAAAAAGAGCACATATTTTTCGCTGACAAAGAAAATGGATGCAAATCCTGAAACATTGCCAATTGCCAATTGCCCTTTGACAATTTTTCTTACACACGGTCACCAGGGTGATGCGAGCAGCGATGGTAATTGGTTCAGCAAATTCTTTGTAGCCAACATTTGGGCGCCGCTGCAATCTTACCTGAGAATAAATTTCAACACACCGGCTTACGATGAAGATCTGAAGACCGCTCATAATTTAATCATGTATGAATGGTCAGCAAAGCATAATAATCTTGTTTTAATTACAGGGCATACCCATCAACCGGTTTTTGAATCGCTTACACACCCTGAACGATTGTATAAAAAATTGGGTGATGCGATCAAAGCGAACAAGGCAGATGACATTGCGGCAATTGAACAGGAAATAAAAAGGAGAGGCCGGGAATATAAAACCACCCCGGCGCAATATCTGGTGATGAAGCCGTCTTAT
>DASVAM010000537.1:0-10310 GCA_036376375.1 Chitinophagaceae bacterium | reverse complement strand
CAAAACGACCTGGGCGGGCAATGTTGAGTTACACTTGCTTTCTTCCGATTGGATAAAACACCATCATCATATCGATAAGAATTATGGCAATGTCATTCTTCACGTAGTTTGGGAAGACGATTTCCCCAATTACAATATGCCTGTCCTGCAGTTAAAGAACAGGATCGCCCGGATCCTGTTGCAGCGATACGAGGACTTAATGAATGGCCAGGGATTTATTCCATGCGGAAAGATGATTGCAACCGTTAGACCGATCATCCTCGAAAGTTGGAAAGAAAGATTAGTTGCGGAAAGATTGACCCGGAAATCCGCGTTGGTCGGCGCATGTTTAAAACAAAACAACGATCATTGGGAAGAAACTTTCTGGTGGTTGCTGGCAAGAAATTTTGGAATTAAAATAAATGCAGAAGTCTTTGAGTCAATGGCAAGAACGGTACCGGTGAGCATTTTAGCTAAACATAAGAATCAAATTCACCAGTTAGAGGCCTTATTGATGGGACAGTCAAATTTGCTGAATGAAAAATTCAAAGAAGACTATCCCATTATGTTACAAAAGGAATATGAATTCTATAAAGGAAAATATAAGCTCAGGCAAATTAGTTATACGCCTTTCTTTCTTCGAATGCGACCGCGAAACTTTCCTACGATCAGGCTGGCGCAGCTGGCCATGCTCGTTCATAGATCAGAACATTTGTTCTCTAAAATCAAAGAAACAGCTTCTTTAGAAGACGTTAAGAAATGGCTGGATGTGACCGCCAACGATTACTGGCATTATCATTATCGTTTTGATGCGCCGTCCTCATATAGAAAGAAAAACCTGGGGGCATCGATGATCGATAATATTCTCATTAATACGATCTGTCCCGTGTTGTTTGCTTATGGTCATTATAATAAAGAGCAGAAATATAAAAACAAAGTGCTCCAATGGATGGAGGAGATCAACGCAGAATCAAATTCGATCACAAAAGGGTTTCAGCAGGCGGGCATACAAAACAAAAATGCCCGTGATTCACAGGCATTGATAGAATTAAAAAATGAGTATTGCAGTAAAAAAAGATGTCTTGATTGTGCTGTCGGAAATGCGCTTCTCAAAAACAGCTGACTTATTTCATTGCCCTGCATTTTTTAAAACTGCGGTTGGCAGCTTCGGCAGGAGTATATGCTCTTGCACATGAAGCAAACAACACAATGATCAACGCATAGAATATGACTCTTGTCTTCATAGGTTACAATTTGAACATAAAAATAGAATGCCTGGACAACACATCAAAAGCGAATTCACCTGCTATATTTCATGAATTTGTACTTCAATGGAGCTTCGTTAAAAGGATACATTCCTAAGAAATTTTACGAGGTTAAAAAGTCCGAGGTTGAGGTTGAGGTTAAGGTTAAGGTTAAGGATAAGAATGAGGCTTAGTACTTACACTCAGCCTTAACCTTAACCTACTTCTTAACTCCATTTTCCCCAATCAACTTTCTGCTCAATATCGGGATGAATGCTCAATGCAACCGGGCAGGTAAGGCCGGTATTTTTCAATATCGTTTTTGTTTTTTCATCCGTGCCGAGCAAATTATCCGGGAAATGAAATGTCAATTCAATTCCACCCACACGACGCGGATCCGTTTTCATGATCTTCAGGACATCAATCTTTACTCCGGTAAGATCAAATCCCATCGTTCGTGCTTTTATACCCATCACCGTTATCATACAAATCCCCAGCGAAGTAGCCATCAGATCAGTAGGTGAGAATCTTTCTCCTTTCCCATTATTATCAACAGGGGCATCGGTTTCAAAGCTGTTTCCGCTTCGCAAATGAGTGCAGGTGGTTCTTAACTCGCCGTTATAAACTACTGTGGAGGTCATTATATTTTTTTGCCTTAAATTTACGTTATAAACAATTCTAAGAGTTAAAAAGAGAAGCTGAGGTCCTGAGGAAAGCAAATCACAAAATTTTTACCACTTATCTCTTTTCTCCTTTGTCCTCTTAGTTCAAACTATCTTCCCGTGAAGAAACTATTCATACTTGCCTTTTTATTTTCAATGGGTACATCGTTGCTGGCCCAGGAAACGCCAAAAAAACAAAGTAAACGACAGGTCCGCAAGCAGGAAAAAGAAAAGAAGGCCACTGAAATGAGCCGGCAGGAGGAGGAAGGTATTCTTGTTTACTCGTCACAGAGTATTTGGGGATTACAACTGAGGACAAACGGATATGGCGCTTTTTACGAAAAAGGAAAGAAGAAAACGCCACGAAATGGATTTGTGTATGGCATTGAGTTCAATGAGATAAAGCACCCGAAAGAAGATAAGTTGCCAAATGGCACCGGTGGTTTTTCTTTTGGCAATCCCTATGTGTATGGCAAGATCAATAATTTTTATTCTATACAACTTGGTTTTGGAGGTCACCGGATCATGGGGCAAAAAGGAAACAAGAACGGAGTAGCTGTAAGCTGGGTTTACAAGGGTGGCTTATCACTGGGTTTGTTGCGTCCCTATTATATAGAGGTTGAAGATAATGGTGTTACCAGGGAAATTAGTTATTCTTCCGAAACAGATTCTCTCTTCAAATATGGATTCATTATTGGCGCCGGCGGATTTGGTAAAGGTTGGGGCGAAATGAAAATAAAACCCGGTGTGTTTGCAAAAACTGGTCTTCGTTATGATTTCGGTCGCTACAATGAAGTTGTTTCCGGTATCGAAATTGGCGTCAGTGCGGAATACTATTCCGGCAATATTCCCATCTTGCTTTATCAAAAGGATAAACAATTCTTCTTCCAGGGTCATATCGCTTTCATGTTTGGCCGCAGGAAGTAATAGCGTTATTTTTGCAGATAGTTGTGTGGCCAGCAGATGGAATTCTAATCGCCGCCTGTTGTGTCACTCACTTGTACGTTCCGCAATTCTATTAAACCTATTAAACACTCAATGATCAACACTCAACAAACAATACGCAATGATCTGATCCTTACTTGAAAATTGTTTTATTGAATATTGAGTGTTGAATATTCCAAAGATAATGACAGAGCTTCCAATAATATCTGAACCCAGGCAAAAGAAACCAGATTGGCTCCGCGTGAAGCTCCCGATAGGCGAAGAATACAAGCATGTGAGAAGTCTGGTCGATACCCATAAACTTCATACAATCTGTGAAAGCGGCAACTGCCCTAACATGGGCGAATGCTGGGGTGCCGGCACTGCCACGTTCATGATCCTGGGGAATATCTGCACAAGAAGTTGTGGTTTCTGTGCCGTGGCTACGGGTCGTCCTGAGCCGGTCGATTGGGATGAGCCGCAACGCGTAGCTGAAGCTATTCATTTAATGAAAGTGAAACATGCGGTCATCACTTCGGTCGACCGTGACGAAATAAAAGATGGTGGTTCCATTATCTGGTATAACACGATAAAAGCGGTGAAAGCACTGAACCCCGATACCACTCTTGAAACATTGATCCCGGATTTTAAAGGTGAAAAGGAAAATATCCAGCGCATTATTGACGCAGCTCCTGAAGTTGTTTCCCACAATATTGAAACAGTTGAAAGATTGACAAGGCAGGTACGTATACAGGCAAAGTACTGGCGAAGTATGGAGGTCATTAAGATCTTAAAGCAAGGAGGCATGAGAGCCAAGAGCGGTATCATGCTGGGTCTTGGTGAAGCAAGAGAAGAAGTGATACAAACCATGACAGACCTGCGTGATAATGGATGTGATGTGATCACTCTCGGGCAATATCTTCAACCAACAAAAAAACATTTACCGGTTCAACGTTTTGTACATCCCGATGAATTTGCCGAATATCGCGAGATCGGATACAATCTTGGGTTAGATTATGTAGAAAGTGGCCCGCTTGTTCGTTCATCGTACCACAGCGAAAGACATGTATTTGCGGGGTTGGGGAGAAAGGAGTGGTCCGAAAGGATTCCTTTGGAGGAGAGTGGAAAATAGTCAATAGTCCATAATCAATAGTCAAATAGTCTGCCTGCCGGCAGGGAGGTTGTTAGTTATGAGTTAAGACTCCTGCTGCGGCGGATTTCTTTTTTATATTTTGCCTAATGAAGAATTTGGTTTTATTTTTTATCCTTTTCTATTCAGTAAAATCCTTTTCACAGGATTCGATCCGGTTAAAGAGAATTGATTCAATAGTAAAACAAATAAACAATTCAAATTACAGTATTCAACAAGATTCAACTATCAAAGATTTTCCTCAACAAGGTTTATGGATAAAAACTCTAATGACCACGTTAAGTGACAGCAATCAACTTAGAAAATATGTGAACGATGTGCGGTCAAGGACGACAATAAATGGAATTGCTGAAGAGACAAGTGCATCAAACTCATTTTATTTTTATCAAAATAAGCTAGTTAAGGTGGAAGAGTTTATGATCAAAAATGGAAAAGAGCTATATGCTGATTGGTATTATGCTGACGAAAAGCCCCTTTATTACTCCTTAAAACACGAACGATCAGAGGAGCGGGCAATATTTCTTTTGAATTTATCTAAGACCATGGTCAAAACAATTCATTAAAACATTTCTTAGCTTATTAAGATTTGATGAAAAGCTTTACAGCTAAAGTCAATATTATCGGTGTCAATCCATATGTATTGCTTCCGTCAGCATTATTAAAAGGCATTTTCCAAGAAGCCGGAAGGACAAGGGTGCAATTCCCGTTCAATTAAGAATAGCTGGTAAAGATTTTATTCAGAACCTGGTAAAGTTTAGCGGCAAATGGAGATTGTATTTAAATACTCCAAGCGAAAGGCTGCTGGTAAGGATGTTGTCGATATAATAGAGATACAAATTGATTTTGATGCAAAACCAAGAACAATACCAATACACCCAAAAATGGAAAAAGCGTTTAAAGAAAATAAAGAAGCAAAACTAGCATTTGACAAACTGAGTCCATCAAGGCAAAAAGAGATACTTCGTTATATCAATTCCCTGAAATCTGAAGAAAGCGTGGATAAGGACGTTCAAAGAGCAATTGCTCATTTAATAAGTGGTAAACCATTTATCGGTAAGGTAAAATCAAGGGTATTTACCCGAGTTGCCTTTCAATTTTGGGCTTGAAAACAATCAGAGTCTTGTCATACCGAGACGGAAAAATTTAATCACCTTCCGTTATCAGAAAAGATAGTCGAGGTATCTCAGGCATCTACTAACCTGAGATACCTCGCTTACATTAAGCTTAATTGAATGTTTATTAAGTCCGGCTCGGTATGACAAGACCCTATTGTACGAAGATTTATAATTGAATTCGAAACAAGACACTACTCAACATAGCTGTCATCTTATCTTTTCTTTGGAAAACTGTAACTTGACAAATAAAATCGAAAATGCGTAAAATCGTTTTGCAGCTTGCCGTTAGCCTCGACGGCTATATCGAAGGTCCCAATGGAGAATTTGACTGGTGCTTTACCGACCAGGATTATGGCATGTCAACATTCTTCAAACGGATCGATTCAACTTTTATGGGCAGGAAAACTTATGAGTTAGTATTGGCAATGGAAAGTGAAGCTCCGCCGGGGTCCCCCAAAATGAACGAGTATGTATTTTCTAATACCCTTTCAACAGTAAGAGAAGGAGCGAAGTTGATAAGGGGCGATATTAAAACCGAGATTGAAAAAATAAAAAAAGAAAAAGGAAAGGACATCTGGCTTTTCGGAGGTGCAGAACTAATATCTGCTTTGATGAATCTTCAGCTCATAGACGAAATTATTTTAGCAGTGCACCCTGTTATCCTTGGAAGCGGAAAAGCATTATTCAAAGATATCAGGGAACGAACCTGGCTGACGCTTACTGATCACAAGATCTATCCTAACGGACTTGTATTTCTTACTTATTCAATAGAAAGCAGTCTCTCTGCTCAAAATTAAAATTGAACCCTGCCTAACGGCAGGCAGGCACGGAGACCGGCGACATTGTGTTACACGGAGCGATCTCTGTGCATCACTGTGAACTTAGTGTCTGTGGTTTAAAAAACCAAATCGAAAGGCACTTGATAAAGCGATAGATCACGGATTAATGTGTTTAGGCTATCTTCACCTATGCGTTACTTATTAATTATTTTTTTCGTGTTTATTTGTTCATTTAGCAATTCTTCTCAATCAAGAACTGATAAATTGCTTAAAGATATTTTGACTGCTGAGAAAGATAGTTTGTTGCAATCTGTAATACAGAACCCGGAGATATTCCGTTTTCAAATCATTTATACCCGGATCGATCGTGATAAGAACAATATTCCCTCCTTCACCAACTATTATTTTAATTATGATTCGCTCCAATACTTTAATCCCGCCTCTACGGTAAAAATGCCATTGGCCTTCCTTTCCCTGGAAAAATTGAATGGACTTAAGGATAAAGGCATCGATATGTTTACCCCCCTGCAATATGACAGTGGCTATTCCCGGCAAACTATTTTATACAAGGACAGTACCGCAGAAAATGGTTTGCCATCTATTGCGCAATTTATCCGTAAAGCTTTTTTGGTCAGCGATAACGATGCTTATACGAGGATGTACGAGTTTGTGGGACAACAAACGACCAACCGCCGGCTTCATGAAATGGGTTATCCCGATATGCGGATTACCCGCCGTTTTATGCGAATGAACGCGGATGAGAACAGACATACAAATCCAATTCGTTTTATCAGGCCTGATGGCTCACTAATTTACTTCCAGCCACCCGCCTATAATACCGATTCTTTTGATTTCAGTCATATCAATAAAATGGGAAAAGCTTATATGAATGCGCAGGATAGTTTGATCAATGAGCCGATCGATTTTACAATGGCGAACAATGTGACGATTTATCATCTTCAGCAGCTGTTACAATCTGTATTATTTCCCAACTCTGTTCCACCAAACCGCCGGTTCCACCTTGAAAAGAACGATTATGATTTCTTGTATCGTTATCTATCTCAATATCCCTCAGAAACAGATTATCCAAAATATGATACGGGTCTTTATTATGATAGCTATGTAAAATTCTTTTTCAGACAGGAAGGTAAATCGATCCCCAACCATATTCGTGTGTTTAATAAAGTTGGCTGGGCATATGGCTGTCTTACCGATGTTTCTTATGTGGCCGACTTTAAAAATGGCGTGGAATTTATGCTCACAGCGACGATCTATGTAAACAGCGATGGTGTGATGAATGATAATAAATATGATTATGACAGCATCGGCTATCCATTTTTGTATAAGCTGGGGCAATACATTTACAGCTATGAACTAAAACGAAGCCGAAAATACAAACCCGACCTTTCTAAATTCAATCTTCACTATCGGAAGAGAACGGAAGATGGCCGGGTCGCGATAAAAGAAATTGACAACTAATGAAACAAAGACTTGCCCATATCACTATTGTCGTGGACGATTATGATGAAGCAATAAAATTCTATACGGAGAAATTGCATTTCGCGCTGGTAGAAGATACAATGCTCAGTGAAACAAAACGCTGGGTGTTGGTAAGGCCTAAGGGTTCAAATGAATGTTGTTTGTTGCTTGCCAAAGCTGCCACGGAAGAGCAAAAAAGCAGGGTTGGCAATCAAACCGGGGGACGAGTCTTTTTATTTCTTCATACTGATGATTTTGAAAGAGATTATCAAAATCTCCTGAAGCATAATATTGAAATTGTACGACAACCGCAGCAGGAAGTGTACGGAACGGTGGCGGTTTTCAGGGATCTTTATGGCAATCTTTGGGATCTTATTGAACCATCACAAGAAGATTGACCGGGTATTAGTTCAGGTGTAACGTTTCCCTATTGTATTTGCTCCGGTAATCAAGTGGCGACATACCGGTTACTTTTTTAAATACATCCCGGAAGGCTTTTGTGTCAGCATAACCAACGTCATACATCACTTCGGAAACCGTCTTTCTCCCTGTTTCGAATTGTTTTTTGGCTGATTCAATTTTTACACGTTGTATATATTCAATAATGGTATTATTTGTCGCTTTTTTAAATCTTCGTTCAAACGTCCGGCGGCCAATAGCAAATCTTGAACAGAGCTCGTCAACTGAGATTTTTTCTGAAAAATTACTTTCAATGAACTCCTGCGCTTTTTTTATTTCGTCATCATCATGAATTTTTTGTCCTTTGAACATGGTGAAGGGCGATTGACTTTTCCTGTCAATATCCAATACAAAAAACTTGGAAGCAAGAATTGCCAATTCACGGCTGGTATATTTTTCGACGAGGTGCAACAGTAAATTCCAATAAGAATTTGCGCCACCGCTTGTGTAGAGTCCGTTTTGTTCAGTTACAATTTTATTGTCAACAAGATCGACCCCGGGAAACATGCTCCTGAATTCGTTTGCAAATAACCAATGTGTCGAGCATTTCTTACCATCTAATAATCCCGTTGAAGCGAGAATAAAAGCTCCCAAACAAAGACTTGCTACTTCAGTGCCATTCTTATAGTGAAAGACGATCCAGGAAATAAAATCCTTGTTCAAATTAATTGCATTTTCAAGATTACCGCTGATAGCTGGAATAATGATAAGGTCTGGTTTATTCGCGGTTTTCAGCGTTGCATCGGTATGGATTGAAAATATTCCATCGGCCAATTTCACTTCTTTTCTAAGGCCGACAAGTTGCACATTGAATAGCGCAGGTTTTCCCTGGCTTTTGATAAATTCATTTACAGCAGTAAACATATAACGTGGATCAGCCACTGCTTCTATTATTCCTGTTTCGGGGACAAGTATGGCGATATTTTTCATGATCATCTTTGGTTTTCATAAAGGTAAACCGATTCCCTGTCGCAAACAACCCCTTGGATTGACGTATTTGCACAGCGGGCGCTACAAAAACTGACAATAGCTTTGTTTTTGAAAATCCATTTTGCATGAAACCATATCATTTAAGTTCAGATATAAATGTTCTGTGTGTAACGGCTAGTTCATTCCCCGATGGGATTGCTGCCGCCTTCGAAAAGCTGAATTCACTGATACGCTCAGCGGAACCGAGAAGGATCTTTGGTATTTCCTACGGAGATGGAAAAAATAACATTACCTATAAAGCAGCGGCTGAGGAAAGATCGGCAGATGAAGCGGCAGAATTAGGTTGTGAAAGGTTCACAATCGATAAAGGGGAATACATAAGCGAGTATATCGAAGATTTTATGAAAAACATCCCGGCAATTGGGCAGGCTTTCCGTGAAATGTGCGGTGATAAGCGAATTGACAGCAATGGCTATTGTGTCGAAATGTATTTGAATAATAACAAGGATGTTCTTTGTATAGTTAAGCTTGATCCTTCTAAATAAAAAAACTAAAAAACTAAGTACATGACAAATATAAATGCATATTTAAATTTCAACGGTCAAACCCGCGAAGCAATGACGTTTTACCAGGAATGCCTGGGGGGAGAATTGGTAATGCAAAAGATCGCAGAGTCACCGATGGCCGCAAGAATGCCATCTGAGATGGGAGCGAAGATCCTGCACAGCAGTTTGACAAAAAATGACCTTCTCATAATGGCATCGGATATGATGGGAAACAATATTGTAAAAGGGAATTCAATCTCCCTTTGTGTGAATTGCAGCAGTGATGAGGAGATCAACTCTTTTTTTAATAATCTTTCCAATGGTGGCAAGATTGTTGAGCCTCTGCATCAATCATTCTGGGGCGCCACTTTTGGATCCCTTACAGATAAGTTTGGTATCACATGGATATTTAATCATTCAAAAAATTAATAGTCAATTAATAGCAAATAGGGTTAAATTTATAACCCTCAAAAACATTAACAACTAAAGATTAATAATATGGAAACGACAACTAACGCAGCAACCCAAATTACAGTGGAGACAACTGTAAATGCTCCAATAGAAAAAGTCTGGCAGTATTGGACAGACCCCCGGCATATTATTCGCTGGAATAATGCTTCCGATGATTGGTGTACACTTAAAGCAGCAAATGATCTGCGCAAAGGTGGCTCGTTCAGTGCTACCATGGCGGCTAAGGACGGAAGTATGAGTTTTGATTTTGGCGGCGTCTATGATAATGTGAAAAAGCATGAGCTGATAGAATACACTCTCGGCGACGGAAGAAAAGTGAAAGTAATCTTTTCTTCAAACGGAAATGAAACAAAAGTTGTTGAAACTTTTGATGCGGAAACCACGCACCCAATAGAGTTGCAAAGGAGCGGATGGCAGGCTATCTTGGATAATTTCAAAAAACACACTGAAGAGACAGACCTGGAAGTCATACAATTTGATATAAGCATAAATGCCCCCGTAGAAAAAGTATTTAATAAAATGCTTGATGATAAATCCTATCGTGAGTGGACTGCTGAATTTAATCCCACTTCA
>DASVAM010000508.1:0-3346 GCA_036376375.1 Chitinophagaceae bacterium | reverse complement strand
GGACGTAAACCGGGCGTCGAATCGTTTTCAAGAAAGGAGAAGCCCGAGAAAATGAGTAATCTTCGTAAAACAATTTCAAGAAGATTGGTTGAAGCAAAGAATACAACGGCCATGCTCACGACTTTTAATGAAGTGAACATGCAGGCTGTTATGGATATCAGGAACAAGTACAAGGACAAATTCAAAGAAATTCATGGAGTGGGGTTGGGCTTTATGAGCTTTTTTGTAAAAGCATGTTGTTTTGCATTACAGGAGTGGCCTTCCGTAAATGCATACATTGACGGTGATAATATCGTTTACCATGATTACTGTGATGTGTCGATTGCGGTTTCTACACCCAGGGGCTTAACGGTTCCCGTCATCCGCAATGCTGAAAGCTTAAGCATGGCAGATATCGAAAAGAAAGTGATAGAAGTAGCAACAAAAGCAAGAGACAGCAAGCTGACAGCGGACGACCTTACAGGCGGAACCTTCACTATCACTAATGGTGGGGTGTTTGGATCGTTATTAAGCACTCCGATTATCAACATTCCTCAAAGTGCAATTCTTGGGATGCACAAAATTGAAGAAAGACCCATTGCATTGAACGGCCAGGTTGTGATAAAGCCGATGATGTATGTTGCGTTGAGTTATGATCATAGAATTATTGATGGTCGTGAGTCAGTGAGTTTTTTGGTAAGAGTTAAAGAATTACTGGAGAATCCTGAACAGTTGTTATTTGGCAAGGACCCCGTGAAAACATTATTGGAACTTTAACTATTGACGTTAGTTTTCATTTTTTGCTGTCAGTGTAAAATTGATAAGGTGTTCTATCGGATCGGCTTGTGAACCGATATGTCTTTCCCCTTTGCCTTTGACGGTCAAATTGTTTTTTGGATCTTTTGTTACCTGCAGTTCATTGTTCTGATGGACAACTGCATTCATTGTCAGTTTTGCCTTATTGATCGGGAAATCTACCCTTGTAACTAACGGAATGCCGGCTGCAATTGCAATATATCCGTACGTGTATTTCACCAATGGCGTAAAGTCAATGATCGCCTCATTTAAGAATATTTTTATTGTTTCCGCATCTGTATCATATTCTGCATCAACCGGAATATTGAAATAAGAAGGAGTGGCAACACCTCTTGCAACGGCGCCAAAACCCAGATCATCTTTCTGGCTGCTGGCAAAAGATACCGACACGGGTTTCCAAAGGGGAATGGGTGTAAGTTTTGCTCTTCCTTTCATTTGTTCTTTAAAGGCATCCATCTGTTCCACATCCTGGAAGAATTTAAATTCAGTAGCATTCCCTTCAATAGTTCCTTTCATTTTTATGATCTTGCCGGAATTGTTTTTTGGATACCTGAATGTGATCACTGAGGTGGTGTTATAACTATAGCTCCACCATGTAGCGCCAGCATTATTTCGATAAGTGATCTTATAATCATGTTTGACTTCGCCTTTAAATATGCCGCAATATTTTTTCATTAACACATCGGTAGCGAACTGCATGATGTCGCCGGTAAAACTTGCAGCACTTAGCTTGCCAAATAAACCTTCGGCATCCAGTTGGGCAGTGGCAAATATTTTTCCTGCGGCCTTATCGCCTGCCCCGAAGTCACCAAGATTAGCGCCGGCTTTTTCATTGGCCACTTCAACAGCTTTGGGGGTTGCTTTGTCGAGCACAATATTTTTTAAAATAGTAGCAATAGATTTTGACCACACATTGGTAAATGTCGAGAATGCCGCGCAAGCTTCATTCAGCATCACCAGGTATTCGCAAATGGTATTGTCATAAGGCTCATGATTAGCGACGTCATACAATTGTTGCATGTTTTTATTTTGTTCGTTGAGTTTATCATTTAGTTGTGATAAGTTATCATTAAGAACAGGTGAAACTGAAGCACCTTTTTTAACTATATCTCCAAGGCTTGATGCCGCTTTTGACAATTCATTATAAAGCTTTAAAACAAGATCTACTTTTTTATCTACTTCGTTCAGCTTCTTTTCAAGTTCAGCTTTATCTTTTTCTGCAAGGAGACTTTCCACTCTTTCGGCTTCTGCTTTTAATTTGTCATACGTTTTATGAGTCAGTTGAATATCATCCTGCACCCACAGATCGTCCATTACATCAATGTCATAGACCTTCACCTTTGCTGATTTCTGATCTTTGCCGTCACTACTTTTCACAGTTATGGTAAACTCACCCGCCTGTTCTGCATCCCAACCTGTGGCGAATGAACCATTGTCATATAGTTTCAGGTCTTCTTCTTCATCCATGTCTACTCCTTTAACGGTCATCTTCACATTTTGCAGGCTGCCATATTTTACGCTTGTACCTGTGACAAGAACAGTACCACCCCGGAAAACTTCAGTTGCCGATAAAGAAAGTGTAATAAAACCTTCGCCCATAGTTCCCTCATCTTCCTTTGTGCTGGTTGTTGCGTTTGCCGAAGCAGATTGTTTGGCACCGGTTTGTTTTGGGTTTGATTTTTTTTCTTCTTTTTTTTGAGTAGGCGTCAGCAGGCTATCAATTGCCTGGTTTGTCGTTTGCATGGCTTTTGATCGTACTTTCCATTCTGCCTGGTTCTTTACGTCATTCATCACTTTTTTTAATATCTGCGAATGGCAGGCAACTGATATAGTTGCAAACAAGCCAATAAATAAAATGGTTTTCATAAATGAAGTTTTATTCGGGAATTCACTTGTCACAAACGCCGGAATATTTCAAAACTATCCAGCACCAGGTAAGCCACCAGTTCCTTATCTGTTACTGACATTATGTACCGGGTTGCAACTTCCGGACCTAAGGGGTCGTATATGACCAGCCTTTTTCTTCCGTCGTCTTTGGTGTCGATAACATACCGCGCTGGTATTTTTACAGGTGAATATTCGCAAGTGCCATCAGCATTGAACTTCAGATAATCAGGCCTCTCTAACTTTCCCTGGCTTTCTTCTTCCGGATCGATCTTAGAATTTCCGTTCCTGTCTGAGATAAATTTTACCAGCTCCCATTCTCCAATGAGCGACTCCAGGCCCCGGGGTATATGGGGAGATGTGGTCGTTGCTTTTGATTGCTCACCATTTGTTTGCGGGCTGTTTTCTTTCATTGTCTTTTCGATATTATCCATATGAGCTTGTGCATCTTTTTGCGCTTTGCTTTTGCAGGATAGCGCAACCGAGAACATAATACTAATGATTGGAATAATAATTATTTTCATGTCTGTGTGTTTTGAATTTGAAAGATGAGTTAGCGCAAGCCGGGTTGATTTATACTTTTTTGAATAGCTGGAAAAAGGCGGTGATGCCGGAAACCTCTGGCATTAACAGGAGTTCGCTGCTTGTCATTGATTGAATATAATAT
>DASVAM010000499.1:0-6584 GCA_036376375.1 Chitinophagaceae bacterium | reverse complement strand
TGACGTAGCCAAAGAGAACGATCTTTTGCTTTATGATATCATGACTGAACGTTTCGAGATCAATACCATTTTGCAACGAGAATTATCCATGATACCGGAAATATTTGGTACCCTTGAAAAAGGTTCACCCGACAATCCGGCCATCACCAAAGAAAGTGTGCATCATTTTTATAAATATGTTTCAGGTAGTGTGCTCACACGACCCGCATGGTTTCTCGATGCGTCGCAACAAGGTGAAGGTATCGTGGATGTTATGACACACCTGGTCGACCTGGTTCAGTGGGAATGTTTTCCGGAACAAATAATTGACTATCCAAAAGACATCGGGATCAACAGGGCGAAGCGTTGGCCAACCGCAGTTTCTCTTAGCCAGTTCCACGCGGTAACAAAGCTGAATGATTTTCCCGCTTTTCTGCAGGCAAATGTTACTGACACAATGTTGAATGTTTACTGTAATGGCGAGATCAATTATACCATTAAAGGAGTTCATGCCAAAACATCGGTGATATGGAATTACAAAGCTCCTGAAGGGACAGGCGACACCCATTATTCGATCATGCGGGGAACAAAGGCAAATTTGGTGATCCGGCAGGGCCAGGACGAAAATTTTAAACCAGTATTGTCCATAGAACCGGTCAGGAATGATGCAGGTTATCAATCAACCATGGAAGAGCAATTTAAAAAAATAAGTGCAAAATTTCCCGGCGTAGAATTATACAAGACTGCGAAGGGATGGAGTGTTAAATTGCCGGAGAAGTTAGTGGAAGGACACGAAGCACATTTTGGCCGTGTTACCAATAATTTTCTTGAGTACCTGAAAAATAAAAATATGCCTGCATGGGAAGTACCCAATATGCTGGCAAAATATTATACAACAACCAAAGCTTTAGAAGTTTCACTAAAAAGTCAATAATGAAAGCGACATTCTTCCTCCTGTTCTTTATCATGAATACTTTCACGGTATTGGCACAGAAGACCCACGGAGATTCATTATTGTCAGAAGTCTACTATTGGAAAAAACTAGACCATGTAAAAGAAGAAGCAAGAATAAGAAGACAGGTTCTTGACGGGAAAACACTCGCATTAGAAAACTTCGGGGTGCATGCTTCAACACTCGAGGCGGGCAAAGCTCCTCACCCACCCCATGTGCATAATGATTACGAAGAATTGATCATAATAAAAGAAGGACAGGTTAAGATCACCATCGCAGGAAAAAGTAAAATACTCGGCCCCGGTAGTATTGCATTTGCCATGCCTGGTGATGAACATGGAATTGAAAATGCAGGAAGCACACAGGCAACTTATTTTATCTTAAAATACAAAGGGAAACATCCGAACATGGAACGTGGTAAACAAGCCGGTGGTTCCTTTATGCTCGACTGGAATGATCTGAAGACAAATAACACAGGAAAAGGATATCGAAGGGATTTCTTTAATCGTGGCACGTCACAATTGAATCAATTTGAAATGCACACAACTGCATTGAATGCAGATTCTGTAAGCCATGCGCCGCATACACATATCCAGGAAGAGATTGTTCTGATATTAAGAGGAAATGTGACCATGCATATCGATGGAAAACTTATTCCTGCATCTGCAGGTGATCTTGTATTTCTTTCTTCCGGTATCCCGCATGCGTTGTTGAATACCGGTAAGGAACAATGTGAGTATTTTGCTTTTCAATGGAGGAACTGATCAATATTAAATATTGCTTGCATGAAAAAACTTACGCTATTACTCTGTCTGTCTTTTTGCGTGGCGTTAGTCGGGGCTCAGCAAAAAATGGGAATTTTTGAAGGCAATGACGATGTTGGCAATCCGGTAAAAAAGGGATCAGCAACTTATAATGCCGAAACACAAGAATACACCATGAACGGTGGTGGCAAGAACATGTGGGGAAATGATGACCAGTTTCGGTTTCTCTGGAAAAAGATCAAAGGTGATTTTATGATCAGCGCCACAGTTCGATTTATTGGGAAAGGCGTGGATCCGCACCGAAAGACCGGGATCATTGCAAGAAATCAGCTAACTCCCAACTCTCCTTACGCGGATGCATGTGTACATGGTGACGGATTAACTTCTTTACAATCACGGCATGCAGACACGGCACAAACTGTGCAAATCGTGATGCCAACAATTGGCGCAGTTAACATCGAATTGCAACGCACTGGAAACACATTCACGTTTTCCGCCGCCACCCCGGGTGAGAATTATAAAACAGCTTCCAAAGAACTAGCATTGAACGAAGAAGTATTTGCGGGTCTTTTCATATGCTCACATAATGAAACCGTAGTTGAGCAGGCTGTCTTTAGCAATGTTCGCATAATCATTCCAGCTGCCAAGGATTTCAGACCTTATCGTGATTATATCGGAAGTCATTTGGAAGTGATGGATGTAGAGACAGGTCTCCGCAAGATCGTCTACACCGTGCCAAATTCCATACAAGCTCCCAACTGGACAAAAGATGGGAAACATCTTATCTATAACAGTACCGATGGATTGTTGTATAAGTTCAATTTACACAATAATACTCCCGAAAAACTAAATACTGGTTTTGCCAACCAGAATAACAATGATCACGTTCTTTCATTTGACGGAAAGCAATTGGCATTAAGTAACTATGTTGGTGAAAAAAGAATTTCCACTTTGTTCATACTACCTGTAACGGGTTCTGATAAACCCATACAAATATCGTCCGCCGACTCTGGCCATTCCTGGTTGCACGGATGGTCACCAGATGCAAAGCGACTAATCTTTTCAGGTAACCGCAAAGGTCAATACGATATTTGGGCAATTGATATCGCCACAAAAAAGGAATTTCAACTAACTAACACACCAACGCTGGATGATTCACCCGAATATTCACCTGACGGAAAATGGATCTATTTTAATTCTGTACGAACAGGCACCATGAAATTATGGCGAATGAAACCGGATGGCAGCAGCCAGGCACAGGTGACATTTGATGAATACAACGATTGGTTCCCGCATGTTTCTCCCGATGGAAAATGGATCGTTTTTCTCTCCTATCCCAAAGAGATCAACCCAACTGATCATCCATGGTATCAAAAAATTTATTTGCGTTTGATGCCGGCAAGCGGCGGTGTTCCAAAAAATATTGCTTATGTCTATGGCGGGCAGGGAACGATCAATGTTCCGTCCTGGTCGCCGGACAGTAAGAAAATTGCTTTTGTAAGTAATACTCAAATAAACTAAATGATCAAAAGTGCTTTTTATATAATATTTTTTATTGTTGGCTTTACATCTTCACAATTTGTTTTTGCACAACTCAAATTACCCCGGGTCGTAAGAGACAGCATGATATTACAAAGAGATACTAAAATAAATATTTGGGGATGGGCTTCGAAAGGTGAAAAGGTTAACATTAAATTCAATAATAAGAATTATAGAACAACAACCGGACCGGATGGTAAATGGCTTTTACAATTGCCTCCAATTAAAGCCGGTGGCCCATATACAATGGAAATTGCCGGGAAAAACAATAAAATTTTTATAAAAGATATTTTGATTGGTGATGTTTGGATCTGTAGCGGTCAATCGAACATGGTGCACCAGCTGAATATTCATGATGTTACATATGCTAAAGAAATTGCTGAAGCCAACAATCCTCATATAAGACATTTCTGGATACCAACGCTTACCAGTTTAACCGGCCCGAAAGATGATTTGCCAACTGGATATTGGAAATGGGCCAACCCTGTCGATATCCGGCCGTTTTCAGCAGTCGCTTATTTCTTTGCCAAAAAACTTTATGAAAAATATCATGTACCCATCGGTCTAATCAATGCAAGTGTTGGCGGTACGCCCATTGAAGCCTGGACAAGTGAAGAAGGATTAAAGGATTTTGCTGCGATGCAGACAACTATTCAAAAAAATAAAGACACATCCAACACGAATCGTCCTGCCAGAAATCCTCTGACTGGAAACAATCTGCCGCAGGTAAATGATAAAGGACTGACCGGCCCGGTAAAATGGTACGAACCTGCTTATGTTCCCAAAGGCTGGCGACCCATCAATATTCCCGGTTATTGGGAAGACCAGGGTGTGAAAGATTTGAATGGCGTTGTCTGGTACCGAAAAGAAATTGATATACCCGCATCCATGATTGGTAAACCGGCTAGAGTTTTCCTGGGAAGAATTGTAGATGCAGATATTTTATACATCAATGGCAAACAAGTGGGGCTTACTACTTATATGTACCCGCAAAGAAGATATGCGGTTGGCGCTGATGTGCTGAAGGCCGGTAAAAATGTTTTTGTAATAAAAGTTACTAATAATGCAGGCAAAGGCGGGTTTGTTCCGGATAAACCTTATTGCATATTTGCCGGCAATGATACGGTAGACCTGAAAGGAACCTGGGAATATAAGGTGGGCGAAGTATATGTACCGAGAACTGTTGGTTTTGGAGGGGGCGGTGGGCCGATCAATGCGCAAAATCAGCCTGCAGCTTTGTATAATGCAATGATTGCTCCGCTTATCAATTATACGATCAAAGGATTTTTATGGTACCAGGGTGAATCAAATACCGGCCGGGCCGAAGAGTACGCAAAGCTTCAGCCGGCACAAATAATAGACTGGAGAAATAAATGGAAACAGGGAGCGCTTCCATTTTTATATGTACAGCTTCCGGGTTTTATGGATTATAACTATTTGCCGTCGGAAAGCGGCTGGGCAATGTTGCGGGAATCACAATTAAAATCATTAGCTGTCCCCAATACTGCAATGGTAGTTGCCATTGATCTTGGCGAATGGAATGATATTCATCCGGACAATAAAAAGGATGTGGGTGAGCGGTTAGCATTGGCTGCCATGAAACTGGCTTATGGCGAAAATATTGTTTATTCAGGACCGCTATACCAATCTGCAACCATTGACGCCAATAAAATCAGAATCAGTTTCACTCATACAGAAAGTGGCTTGATTACCAATGACGGGGAAGAACCCGGTGAATTTGCTATTGCCGGTGATGATAAAAAATTTGTCTGGGCAAAAGCAAAAATTGAAGGTAATACAGTTGTGGTCTGGAATGATGCTATTGCAAACCCGAAATATGTCCGCTACGCGTGGGCCGACAATCCTGTGCAGGCGAATTTGTATAATAAAGAAGCCCGCCCGGATGGCTCGGTCGGACGGGGATTACCGGCATCACCGTTCAGGACTGATGCCCTCATCCCCTAAAGGGGGTGATGAAATATAGTTGTCTAAAATTGAACATGAAGGATTGAATATCGAGTGTTTAATATTTAAAATAACACGATGAAAAAATTCTTATTTCTCATATTTATTTCGGTAACTGTAGAATCATCTGTTGCTCAGATTGACAGCAGCAAGTATCCCCGTCTTACCACATTTACAAATCAGCAGGACCATGATAACATGAAACAGCAATTAGGCATTAAAAAATTAAGACCTGGTTTCAGTGGTAACGAGTCTGCGCCCAATCATGCGAACTATGATGAGTCACTTGCTAATCCATGTCCCCAATTACCGGATCCTCTTACTATGAACAATGGCAAAAAAATAACAACAGCTGATGAATGGTGGAAGCAACGTCGCGCTGAAATAATTGAAGGGTTTGAAAAAGAAGTGTATGGTCGTCTCCCCAAAAACATTCCGAAAGTAACATGGACGGTAAAAGTTACCGACAGAGAGTTTGTTAATCGTATTCCTGTCATTGTCAAAATGCTTACCGGTCATGTTGATAATAGCGAATACCCATTAATCAATGTTGATATTAATATGATGCTGGTTGTGCCAACCAACGTAAAAGGTCCGGTTCCGGTGTTGATGATGTTCAGCGGGCGTCCGTCGTTTCCTGCACCGGCACAGCCTTCACCTGATGAAATGGATAAATTAAACACAGCTTTCAAAGAGTTACTGATAAAGAATGACCCAGGCCTTAAAACAATTTTTGATAAATACCCCGCCTATCAACCCATCACGAGAATACCACCTCCTAATTTTTTTGCTCCACCCAAACCTGATGAAGAACTCACACCGCAGGAAAGATTATTGGCCGCCGGCTGGGGTTATGTACAAATTGAAACGGGCAGCATACAAGCTGATAATGGTGCCGGTCTTACACGAGGAATAATTGGTTTATGCAATAAAGGACAGCCCCGCAAACCAGATGACTGGGGTTCATTAAGAGCATGGGCATGGGGTGCGGCAAGAGGGTTAGATTACCTGGAAACAGACACATTAGTTGATGCAAAGAAAGTTGGCATCGAAGGAGTATCCCGTTACGGGAAAGCGGCATTGGTGACCATGGCATTTGAACCACGATTTGCTGTCGGGTTAATTGGTTCCTCTGGTAAAGGAGGCGTTACACTTCATCGTCGCTTTTTTGGCGAAGCTGTCGAAAATCTTGCAGGAGGTGGTGGCTATCACTGGATGGCTGGTAATTATTTAAAATATGCAACTGAGGAAGGCTCATCAGGAAAAAAAACGGGTTGTGATCTGCCGGTTGACTCACATGAGCTGATTGCATTATGTGCTCCCCGCTTGGTATTTGTAAGCTATGGCATTCCCGAAAAAGGAGATGCAAGATGGCTTGACCAGGT
>DASVAM010000492.1:0-3288 GCA_036376375.1 Chitinophagaceae bacterium | reverse complement strand
ACCTGTAACATGCACTTGAATGACCTTGCAAAAATTGTAAAGCAAGGCGTGTGGAATAATGATATGGTGGGTTTGATCTTTAATACCATTGGGATCAGCGACGGTATCAGTAACGGGACTGATGGTATGCGTTATTCTCTGGTGAGCCGCGACCTGATCGCAGATTCAATTGAATCAGTGATGGGAGGTTTTTATTATGATGGTTTAATCGCTATTCCTGGTTGTGATAAAAATATGCCCGGCTCGATCATTGCCATGGGAAGACTGAATCGACCGTCGATAATGGTATATGGAGGAACGATTGCTCCCGGTCATTATAAAGGACAGGACTTAAATATTATCTCCGCGTTTGAAGCATTGGGGCAGAAGATTGCGGGGACCTTAGATGCAGAGGATTTCAAACAGATCGTTCAACATTCGTGTCCCGGTGCCGGCGCTTGTGGTGGCATGTATACTGCCAATACAATGGCTTCTGCAATCGAGGCGATGGGCATGAGTCTCCCCTATTCTTCTTCTAACCCGGCTTTAAGTAATGAAAAGAAAAAAGAATGTTTGGAAGCAGGTAAATCATTAAGATCATTATTGGAAAGAAATATCCGGCCATCAGCCATCATGACACGTGAAGCATTTGAAAATGCAATTACAGTGATCATGATCCTGGGTGGCAGCACCAATGCTGTATTGCATTTGATCGCGATGGCAAAGTCAGTTGGAGTGTCGCTTACACAAGATGACTTTCAAACCATCAGTGATAAAACCCCTGTTCTTGCTGATTTCAAACCCTCTGGAAAATATCTCATGCAGGATTTGCACCATCATGGTGGACTTCCCTCAGTAATGAAATACTTATTGTCGAAAGGTTTTTTGCATGGCGATTGTTTGACAGTTACCGGTAAAACGGTTGCAGAAAATTTAGCAGGTGTTTCGGATCTTGATTTTAAGGCGCAGGACATTATTCACCCATTAGATCAACCATTGAAAAAGACGGGACACCTGCAAATTCTGTATGGCAATCTTGCCGGGAAAGGAAGTGTTGCAAAAATTTCTGGTAAAGAAGGGGAAAGATTTATTGGTCCGGCAAGAGTATTTGATGGCGAGCAAAAACTTATTCAGGGCATTCAAAGTGGTCGTGTTAAATCCGGCGATGTGGTCGTAATAAAAAATGAAGGACCAAAAGGTGCACCCGGCATGCCTGAAATGCTGAAACCTACTTCTGCTATCATTGGCGCAGGCTTAGGAAAATCTGTTGCATTGATCACCGATGGACGTTTTAGTGGCGGGACACACGGATTTGTTGTTGGTCATATCACACCTGAAGCACATGAAGGCGGATTGATCGCATTTGTGCAGGATGATGATGTGATCGAGATCGATGCGACAAAGAATACGATCACCCTGAAAGTTAGTAACGAAGAAATAGCAAAGCGTAAAGCAGGCTGGAAACAACCATCGTTAAAAGTAAACCGGGGTGTTTTATATAAATACGCAATGTGTGTAAAAGATGCAAGCGAAGGATGCGTAACAGATGAGGCCCATCCCGACCTTCCCAAAGGGAAGGCCATCAGCACACAAAGCCCACTGAGCGAAAATGCGAATTGAGGTTGGAATTGAAAATTGAATTTTTAAATGAGTTTTATGAATACTCTTGAATTAAAAAAAGACGGCACCAAAAAAACAGAGGCTTCAAAAGCCTCCCCTGGCGGGGGAGGTTTGGAGGGGGCTATTTCCGGGAGTGAAGCTGTACTCAGAGCTTTTGTTGCTGAAGGTGTAGATACCATCTTTGGCTATCCCGGCGGCGCTATCATGCCGATCTATGATGCGTTGTATGATTATCATGACAAGCTTACACACATATTGGTTCGTCATGAACAGGGAGCTATCCATGCTGCACAAGGTTATGCACGGGTAAGCGGAAGAACAGGAGTAGTATTTGCAACAAGTGGTCCGGGTGCGACAAATCTTGTTACTGGTCTGGCTGATGCAATGATCGACTCTACTCCCGTAGTATGTGTCACAGGACAGGTATTTGCTCATCTGTTAGGCACTGACGCATTCCAGGAAACAGATGTTATAAATATTACGACTCCTGTTACTAAATGGAATTACCAGGTAACAGATGCAAATGAAATCCCCCATGTGTTGGCCAAAGCATTTTATATAGCAGGAAGTGGTCGTCCGGGTCCGGTGTTGATCGATATTACCAAGAATGCACAGATACAAATGTTCGACTTCAAAGGCTATGAAAAATGTGACCATATAAGAAGTTATCGTCCCAAGCCAATTGTGCGCAAAGAATATATTGAGAAAGCCGCCCGGATCATAAACGAAGCAGAAAAGCCATTTGTGATCTTCGGGCAGGGGGTTATTCTTGGTAAGGCTGAAAAAGAATTTCAAAAATTTATTGAAAAATCTGGTATTCCGGCGGCATGGACAATTATGGGGATGAGTGCAATCCCGACCGATCATCCATTGGGAGTTGGGATGCTTGGAATGCATGGAAACTATGGACCTAATTTACTCACCAATGAATGTGATGTATTGATCGCAGTCGGCATGAGATTCGATGACCGGGTTACAGGTCGCCTGGATAAATATGCAAAGCAGGCGAAAGTGATCCACCTCGATATTGATCCGGCTGAAATTGATAAGAACGTTAAGGCCACTGTGCCCGTTTGGGGTGATTGTAAAGAAACCTTGCCATTGCTAACCGAATTAGTGGAACAAAAAGTTTATCCGCAATGGCTGCAGAAGTTCAATGATTGCAGGAAGAAGGAAGAAGAAAAATGTATCCGGTCAGAAATGAACCCCACCAGTGACATACTGACCATGGGTGAGGTGATAGATGCGCTCAATGAATTAACAAAAGGTGATGCAGTGGTTGTTACCGATGTTGGTCAGCACCAGATGGTCGCTTGTCGTTATGCAAAATACAACCAGAGTAAAAGCAACATTACCAGTGGTGGGTTAGGGACGATGGGTTATGCATTACCAGCAGCAATTGGTGCAAAATATGGCGCACCTGAAAGAACTGTTGTTGCGATCATCGGTGATGGAGGGATTCAAATGACCATCCAGGAGCTTGGAACTATCATGCAATTCAAACCAGACGTAAAAATCATTATTCTCAATAATAATTTCCTTGGCATGGTTCGTCAATGGCAGGAACTATTTCATAAGAATCGCTACTCGTTTGTTGATATACAAAGCCCGGATTTTGTACAGGTAGCAAAAGGATACGGCATTGAAGGAAGATCTGTTTGTGAAAGAAAGGATTTGAAAGGCGCGTTG
>DASVAM010000489.1:0-5000 GCA_036376375.1 Chitinophagaceae bacterium | reverse complement strand
TGCGCGAAAGCCAAGATCACGAAGCTTTATAATTTTTGTTGAGGCGCCATGATGTTCTTTTGCATAATCCAGTGCCAGCTCCAGCGCCGCCTCCGACGTACTGTATCGTGGCAACGCTTCATTCATGTTAGTTGTTGATATCCCTAAAATATTTCTTGACCCCGGCGTGGTTTGATAATCCAGCTTTACGAGGTCTTCGATCACTTTCAGATCATGCAATTCGCGATGTGCTTTTTTTACCGGCTGCTCACTTACCAATATATCATTGTCTTCCACCTTTACTTCATATACTGCCTGCTGATCTTTATAACCTGGCGGTGCACTGCCTGTTTTTATATTGTATTCCCATCCATGCCAGGGACAGGTCACATAGGTTCCATCATATTTATTTTCTACCAAACCTAATCCCAATGGTCCGGCTTTATGCAAACATGCATTGCCGATCGCCGTTATCTCATTGTTGAAATGAAACAACGCCACCTTATGTACACCTACCTCTACAATTTTTTGTGAACCGTTTGGTAATTCCCCGAACGAACAAACTTTAATAAAAGCCATATCGGTGTTGTTGATGCACTAACAAGTTGAGGAAATTTTTCGGGAGCGGGAAATTAATTTTGGTTCCGGCTTTAGTGCTACTATCAGGCGATCCAATAGCTGATGAGTAAAAAATTACTTCTTTTGCCTATCTTCAGGAACCACAAACTAACGAATCATGCAAAATGTGTATCGTAACACCGCCGTCTTTATCATTCTTATCATGTTTGGTGTACAATGGGGATTTTATCAAACATACACCAGTCAGTTCCCAGATTTTAAAGACGCCACTCTTACAATTCATATACACGGCGCCGTACTGATAAGCTGGCTGATCTTATTGATCGTACAACCTTTATTGATCCAGGCCGGAAAGTTCAAGCTTCACAGAACTATTGGCCAGGTATCATGGGTGTTGGGACCGCTTGTTATTTTCATGCTGTTCCTCGTTGGCCGTAATTCATTTATCCGGCATTCACCAGTTGTTCCTGAAAAAGAAATGCTGGCTACGATCGTACTTGATATGAGAGGCTGGATATCCTTCGCCATCTTTTGGGCATTGGCAATGATCTGCAGAAAAAATTCGGCATCACACATGCGGTATATGATCGCCACCGGCATAATAGGAATTGGGCCCGGTGTGGGTCGCGGGCTAATTTCTCTTGGTGTGGATTTTGAAACCTCTCTCACAATAACTGACCTGATTGTTCTTGCGATCGTCGGAGCTTTTCTTGGTTATGATATTTATAAAAAGAAAAACTACAAACCATCACTGATAATATTTATCGTCTTTTTGCTCGGTGCATTCTTATGGCAGATAAGAGAGACTGCCGCGTGGCAATCATTCGCCAAAATGTATGCTGCGTGGTTCTATTGATAGAAGAGAAACTAAAGGAAAAAGAGGGCCGATCAATCCGGCGATACAGATTTTACATCCTTTTTAAAAATTATAAGGAAATATATCCCCGCTATTATGTCTATTATTGCACAAAATGATGGCCAGTAAACAGGGACATCTGTGTCAATAAGAAATCCATTATGATGTGCAAAATCCCAAACTCCGTGAAAAATGATGCCGTATGCGATTAAAGAATTATTTCTTGTATAGCCGATCATCGCCACAAAATATAAAATTACCGCAACAGCTATTTCCAAAATGATCAAATTAGTGGGATTGTTTTTTAATGAAAAGCCTACGTAGATAAATGCTATGGCTACAAGCACGGTTGCTGCGTATAACTTAATGGTAAAATATTTTGAAAGTACTCGTGAAAGAATAATTATTACAACTGCTGCTGCGAAGCCTGAAATAATTTCTATCATTTGATATTATTTGGACGAAGTAGAGTCATGTGATAAAAATAACATCACATTTCAATTTCTAAAATTGAAGTCATGTTCGGGTTAAATCTACTTTATTGTGCGGATCCATCCAAATCAGGTGAACTTACAGGTGCATCAGCGTTTTTTTACGTCCATATATTACAGCGTTATTAAGGTCTCTTGTACGGAATGATTATGATGTTTATCAGTATATTTATAAATTAAAATAAAGATCAAATGAAAAAAATGACCTGTAAACAACTGGGAGGTGCCTGCGATAAAGAATTTACCGGTAACAGTTTTGAAGAAATAGCTGAGCAAAGTAAAAAGCATGGAATGGAAATGATGCAGGCTGGTGATCAGTCTCATGCAGAGGCCATGCAAGAGATGAGAAAGGTTATGAACAGTCCTGAAGCAATGAGAGATTGGATGGAAGACAAGAGAAAAGCGTTTGCGTCCCTGCCTGATAACAATTGAGAACTAATTTTCTTAAGAAAGTATATAGTCAACGATTGCCTGCGAGTGTATTTTTGTAGTATCAAAAACAGGTGTAGTGATATCATCCTGGCTAAGCAGCAACGGAATTTCTGTACAACCTAAAACTATACATTCAGCACCGCGATCGGTCATTTCATTTATAATAGAAATGTACCTTGCTTTAGTATCGGGGTTGACAAATCCAACTCCCAGTTCTTCTTTTACGGTAATTTGAATATAATCCCTGGTTTCTTGTTTTTCGGGTATTAATACTTCAAGTCTATATTCTGCCAGTTTCTTTTTATAAAAATCCTGTTCCATCGTAAACTTTGTTCCGATCAATCCAACTTTTTTAAACCCCCGATGGGTAATAGCTTTTGCGGTTTCATCAACAATATGGATAATTGGCAAGTTGATCACTTCCTTTAACCTGTCAGCATGAAGGTGTGCAGTGTTTGCACATAACGCGATTCCATCAACTCCGCTTTTTTCCAAATTTTTGCATGCATTCAGCAATAATTCAAATGCATTGTTCCATCCTTTTGCCTGCACCTCGCCAAAATTTAATGAGTAAATGATACATTCGGCAGAATTTAAACCACCTGATCTTTTATTTACTCCTTCATTGATGAACTTATAATAGTCCGTTGTTGAGGCCCAGCTTATACCACCCACCAATCCAATTTTTTTCATAATTAATTTATGATGATAAACAATGTTAACCTTCGCCCGCAAGTTATAGCAGAATCGTTGGTCGAAATGTCAATTAACAGACGAATTTAACATCCGCGGGGGAATAAGTATTCCCGGGCCCGTTTATATATCTTCATCCTTCATTGATGGCATATTAATTTCTTTCACACAAGTTGCATTAGTAGTACTTATAACAAATCTCAGGGCATTAAGAACATCAGTAAATGGAATTAATTCTCCATTGTGTTTTTCAGTTACAATTTCTGTTCCTTCTTCGAATTCATATTGTGTAGCCAGGTCACCCAGATTAAGAACAGTGATCCCTATACTATGCTCCTTTAAATGTCTTCTTAATGAATGAACAATTCCCCGTACGGCAAATTTTGTAGCTGAAAAAATAACCTCTTTTTTATTATGGTTTGGAAGTCCTAAGGTTGAACCGATAAAAATGATCTTCCCGTTTTTTGATCGTTTGAGGTTAGGGAGTGTTGATTTAATTGATAATATAGTGGACGTGATGTTTGTACTGATTATATTCTCTATTTCAGAACTCTCCAATTGTTCAAAATCGTAGTTCAAAGTAAATCCCGTTTTTTCCCATATGCCGACATTATAAATTAAATAATCAATCTTTTGTGTTCCTATAATATTCTTTATGGTAGCAGTTGCTGCCTGAGATTTCGACAGATCTGCCGGTATCCAGATAATATTGCTATTTGTTGCCTCGGGGTAAGAAGTTCTGGTTCGGGATACGCCAAAAACTTTATCAGCATTACCAGGCAAAAATTTTAGAATTGCTTTTCCAAGTCCTTTACTGGCTCCATAGATCAGGTATGTTTTGCTGGTTTTGATCATCGAAGATGAATATCTTTTTTTGTTTAATGCGCCGGGCTCATGATCGCCGTCGTCAATCTTTAAGTTTTACCCATATATAGTCGTCGATTATTTGCCCATTTTTAATAACTGATCTTTTTCTTATACTCTCTAAATAATAACCATTTTTTTCAAGGGCCTTCATAGAAGCTTTGTTGAAATCGAAGACACCTGCCATGATCCTGACAATTTCAAAAGTTGCAAAAGTATATTCACTCATTTTTTTAATTGCCGCTGTCGCCAAGCCTTTTCCCCAGAATGGCTCCGCTATAAAATACCCAATCTCCGCACAGAGCCTGTGAACATCCTCCTGGATAGTAATCCCAATTTCACCCGCCAGCTCATTGTTGTGAAATATTAAAAATCTTTGGGGTGGATCTTGAGCAAGTTGAATATTGATAAAATCTATGGCATCTTGTTTTGTAAATGGATCAGGTGTTTTATCATACCCATTTTTTAATACAGTAGGGTTGTTTCGCATTTGTGCAAACGTGGCTGCATAATCAAGGTTGTATAATCCAAATTCCATAGTAAGACTTGTCGCTCAGTATTAACCACTGAAACATGGAAAGTTACTTTCACTTCTTTGTACCTATTGACTTAGGCCTGACAAATTGATGAAACTTATAACTCATTTAGTACTCCTCCTAATGTTGAAATTTTTGGCGATAGGAAGAAGGCAGGTTGCAGAACCGATATCTTTAAGATAATTGGAAGCTTCGTCATCTGAATGACAATGAAATCCTGTCATTTATTTTTTCTTTGCCCTCAATGACGCAGGATAAAAATATTATTTGCCCTCTCTGTGGCGACAAGGTCGATAAACTACTTTACCGTTATCATATCGATAATGAAAAAATAGTGATGCAAAGAATCAAAGAATATAACCCCGCATGGACCGAACAGGATGGTGTTTGCAGCCGCTGCGTAGATTATTATCATACGGAGCTCGTAATGCAGCAACGCCTATTGCCGGAAATAGGACCCTATTTCCCGGTAAAGAGTGCTGATGATTTTGTTATTCTTCCCACCCCATTGCGGGTAGATGCGGATGCAAGATTTACAGGCAAGGGTGTTACCATTTGTTTTATCGACAG